>CAYNUR010000016.1:0-14419 GCA_964400435.1 uncultured Candidatus Peribacteria bacterium | reverse complement strand
CGAATATCTTCTCCAACTTCTTTATCTTGATCAATCTCAAATGGGGGAGTTTTAGCAGTATTCAACACTTCTAGCTCTTCTACAACAATTTCAATTCCACCTGTATTCATGTTCTCATTCTCCTGACCTTCAGGTCTTTTTTGAACTTTTCCTATTATTTTTAAAACATATTCACTTCTTACTTTATTCATCTCCTCATGAGCAGCTGTAAAATTTTCAGGATCAGAAACAACCTGAGTCAAACCATATCTATCTCTTAAATCGATAAAAATAACTCCACCATGATCACGTCTTCTATGGACCCAACCCGATAGAACTACCTCACTTCCTACATCTTCAACCGTTAAATCATTACATGTATGTGTTCTGTACATTTTCAAAAGATTAAAAAACACAAACAAGTTTAGTGAACAGTCGTCTATTTAGCAAGAAATTAAGCAATTACATTACCTTCTTTATCTAGTTTTACAATATGTGCATTTGAAGGAATTTTTGCCAAACGCGGATAAAGATATTTTTGATAATTTTTAACGTTGATTCCAGAACGTGCAAGAAGGTCGAAATAGCGATCATCAACACGCATTTCAAAATGCCATGGCTCAATATTATACCTTTGGAATCCTGAAGAGTTTGCATAGTATTCTAATCGATCACAATAGTCTCCCTTGCAACCTTGTTTACTACTAACCGGAGTTAGTATTCTCCCCGTTTTTTTATCAATCAAGCAAATATCAAGAGTTCCACCAGTATGATGAAATGAACCTTTAGTTAAATGACCATGTTCATCGGTATGATCAGAAGGCGTAGCAACCCATTTACCAGATTTGTCGCTATTGGAGTAAATACCTTTCTGTTGGGATAAAGTCCTGTAGCCTGAAAAAACTCTAATATCGTAGCCATCAGCTTGAGCGCGTTCACGCATTCTCATATAAGCCTCATATGCAGACTTTCTTAAATTATAAGACCGCTCACGATATGGGCACCAAAACTCAACCCAGGGATCATTTTCGTTCATAGACTTAAGTAGAGCAGCCTCATCTAAAACTGGATACTTCATAACCCTCGATCCATTTTGTAAATTAATTTCCTTCCGACCTTCATATCCAGATTCACTAAGCTCAGCAAAATCAAAATTTTCATCTTTATTTACTTCTTCATATCCACGTTTTTGAAGTAGGTGAGTTATATAATACTTAGCTTCTTTATGATTGTATTTCTTTTTGCTACCTTGAAAATCAATATTAGAAAAGTCAGAATTAAATCTAACAAAAGTAAATATATCATCAACATAGCCATCAATTCTCCCGTTTGTCCCTATAACAAAATTATCCTGCTTCTCCTTAAAATATTCGTGACTCTTTAGAATCTTTAAAACATTTTGATCACCACCTTTTGTACCTCCATAAACTAATGAAAAAGTAGTCTTTAATCCTGTATTATTCCTTCTGATAGTATTATCAATCGCCTCGGTAAATTCTGAGTATTGCCCCACTGCATCCAAATAATATAGTCCCTCTTGAGCAAACCGTGCTAACTTATTCAAAGCATTGCCACCATAACTATGACCAGCTAAAAAACTAACTTTAGTATTAACTTTAAAACCAACCTTATTACTTATTTGAGAGTCAAGCTCCTTAATAAATTCAGCAAAAGTTGACTCCGGATTACTACTATTCATTATTAATTGATTCCAGCGAAAAATGGCACAAACGCCTTTATTCTTTTCTGCAGTATATCCTCCAAAAGCAACTGAACCATTAGAGTCTACAAAGCTATCTCTCAAATCACTAAATCCATAACCTGCTGGCGGAGCTCCATGAAAATAAAAACCTAGGTCAAGATTAGGATTTTCAGGTGTTAAACCATCAGATAAGTTAAGGCATACATCTCTACCTGCAATCTTTAAACTATAATATGTACTACCATCATTTAATTTTTCTTCTTGACCTGATATTTTTTCCCCATTTTCTCTTTGAACAAATTTGATTTTTTTACCAGAATCAGTATAACCACTAACTTCTTTATTGTTTCCAGATTTAAAACCTGAATGGTTACTTTTTGAATAATCACTATACCCACTTAGGTTGCTTCTAGAGTTTGAATTGTGACCACTGTTATAACTTTCATATGGCTGATTATTACTATAAGCCTTAACTTTTTGCTCATATTCCTTAATAGTTTTTTCTTCATTTTCCTTCACTGCGACATCAAGCTCCTCGATTAGTACTTTTTTATTCTGTTCAGCTGCACGAAGTGAATCAACTCGGATTCTATTCTTTAAAGCATTAATAGCTTCTTCTGGATTTTTTGTATCAAAAGTTAATAGTTTATCTTTCAAAATATTTACATTAATTAAGTCAGCTTCAACATCTGAGATCTCAAATATTCCAAATTCATCAGCAAAAGCGTACTGTCCATTTTCAAGTAAAACACGATTTAATTTTCTTTTCTCAATTTCCGGTTTACCAGTTTCTGGATCTAAAACCATTTTCGAGTAAGAAACTGTCATCTCTTCAATACCTAAAAAAACATCATTAATAACTGGCAGGGATTTGTCAGATGATCGAAGTTCAGCCAAGTTTATATTCAAATCAATTGAATTATCACTTTTTTCAATAGCTACAGACGATTCCTTAAAAAAGGAAATAGCTTTATTCAATATTTGTTCAGGATCAACAAAATCAACATCAACTGATTGAGCCTTACTAAGCTTAGATGAATTACCAATTTTATCAGCGTCCTGAATGTCATCATTGCTAAAAACAAAATCCATAATCTCATCCGCGACATCCATCATTGCAATTTTTGACTGAGAATAAAGAGCCTTATCATCACCCGAATTTTCAATCGTATCAATAATAGCTAAAAAACCTGAGTTGTTTTTATCAATCTTAGCATTTTCCTCTAGCGACTCTGGAGTTAATTGCTTACTATTTTTTACTTCATCCTCTGGAGACATAAAAAAAATTAATCTGTAAATTATAACAGAAAATCAAAGATTTTTAAATAGTAGCCTTAATCTAGACAAGTAGTGACGATATTTGCTTTCGTAATTCGTCATCATAATTAACACCAAATGGCAGTTTAATTCTTTTATTTGAAGCTTCTAAAAATAATTCTACTTGAGAATCACCTTTATTACTCAATAGAATCTGCTTTAATTCTTTCATTTTTTCAGAGTCTGTACCCTTAGGAATTTGAATTAAATTTTCAGAATTTTCATGCACTGAAGACTTTTTTTCAGAAGTTTCATTACTTTCTTCCATACCTTCATTCTCTTTTTCTTCAGCAATGATATCCTCAATATTACGAATAACAGTAGCACCTTTATCTTGCATATCAAAAATATTACTCTCCTTAGCATTTTCTATCATTGCATTAAGTGAAAGAGGTTTTATACTCTCACAAATTAATTGATATTCATCTCTTCTGAAATTAAATTTCCCATTAATCATCAAGATCGAATCCTCAGAAACAGAGTCACCAATCTTACCAAAAGCATGTGGGAAAATAATACAATTAATCCTTGCACTAGAATCTTCCAAAACGAAAGTTGCCATATACTTACCAGTTTTAGTAAGGATCTTTCTGAATTCAGAAACAATACCTAAAGCTTTTACTTTTCTATCTACGTGTGAATTTCTTAATCGAGAAATTAATCCTGTTTTTCTAGAAATATATTCCGTTAATCCTTTAAAAGGATGGCCTGAAACGTACATACCTATAACTTCTTTTTCGAGCTTGAGCTTGTGCATATTTGTGAACCTTGGCACTGACTTTAGCTTCAAGTCAACATCTTCAAAATCATCATCATCCATCATTCCAAAAATATCAGTTTGTGCACTACTAGAATTTTGGCTAGTAAATTTTGAATAGCTGGAAATTTCTTCATAGCTTTCTGCAATTTGATTTCTTTCTCCGAAATCATCAAGTGCGCCACCATATGCCAATGATTGGATTACTTTTTTATTTAGAATTTTAGGTTCAATTCTCTTAGCTAAATCCTCTAAGCTTTTAAATTTACCATTTTCTTTCCTTTCTGAAATCAAGGCTTGGATTGGACCTTCACCAATTCCTTTAATAGCCATTAGCCCAAAACGAATTTGATTTTCATTGACGACAGTAAAATTAGAAAATGACTCATTTATTGACGGAGGTAGGATATCAATGCCCATTTCTAAACATTCTTTTATCTCTATTACAACTCTATCCATATTTGTGGCATCACTCTTTAAAAGTGCAGCCATAAACTCAATAGGGTAGTGAGCCTTCAAATAAGCAGTCTGATAAGCAATTAAACCATAGCAAACCGCATGGGCTTTATTGAAGCCATAGCCGGCAAAAGGCTCAACAACCTTTTGGAATACTTCTTCAGCAAATTTTTTCTTTGAACCATTAGCAACCGCACCTTCTACAAATTTTATTCTTTGCTCAGCAAGTAACTTTGGAATTTTTTTACCTACAGCCTTTCTTAAAATATCTGCTTCTCCAAGTGAAAATCCAGCGAAGTCACGAGCTAACTGTAAAATCTGTTCTTGAAAAACAGCTACACCATATGTGTTTTCAAGAATATCTTTAAAAGATTCATCTAGATAAACAACTGATTCAGGATTATGCTTACCTTCAATATATGTCGGAATCCACTCCATTGGACCTGGGCGGTATAGAGCCCCCATCGCAACTACGTCATCAAATTTAGTAGGTTTTAAATCTTTTAAATATCTTCGTATTCCTCCTGACTCAAATTGAAAAACTCCAGTTGTATCAGCCTTTTGAAATATTTTTTCATAAACAAAATCATCATCCAAAGGAATAGTATCCATATCGACATCTATATCTTTTGTTCTCTTAAGAATTGCCAAAGTATTCTCAATTACAGTCAGGTTTCTCAATCCAAGAAAATCCATCTTTAACAAACCAAGATCTTCTAAGGGTTTAGCTGAATATTGAGTAACAATTTCCTCACTACTCCTTGCACTATGCTGCAAAGCTGTATACTTAGTTAATGGCTTCTCAGAAATCACTACAGCACAAGCATGTGTACCAATATGGCGAACTGAACCTTCTAGTCTTCTAGCGTAATCAAGTAAAGCCTTCGCTCGTGGATTCTTGTCGTATTCAGAACTAAGCGTTGGATCATCCTTGATAGAGACATCTAAAGGAGTATGTTTCCCCAGAATTGGAGGGGGAACCATTTTAGCAAGTTGATCAACCTCTTGGTAAGGATAACCTAAGGCTCGACCTACATCCCTAACAGCAGCGCGAGGAGCCATAGTTCCAAATGTAATAATTTGAGCTACATTATCTCTTCCATATTTTTCAACAACATAATTAATAACCTCATCCCTACGATGATCGGCAAAATCTATATCAATATCAGGCATACTCACACGTTCAGGATTTAAAAATCTCTCAAAAAACAATCCATATTTCAACGGATCTACATTTGTAATTTTTAAAGTCCAAGAAATAATCGAACCCGCAGCCGACCCCCTACCGGGACCAACAACAATACCCTTTTCACGAGCAAAATTAACAAAATCTTGTACGATCAAAAAATAGGTATCGAAACCCATTTTATGTACTACATCCAACTCATAGTCTAAGCGCTCAGTATACTCTTTTGGAACTTCAGAATTAATAAAACGATTTTTTAACCCTTCAGAGCAGAGAGTTTTTAAGTATGCATCTGCTTTCTCACCATTAGGTGTATCGTAAGAGGGGATTAGATTAGTAGTGAAGTCAAAGTCAATTTCACATTTATCCGCAATTTCTAGGGCATTATCAATAGCACCAGGAAAATCTTTAAACACTTCACGCAATTCATCAACAGGCCTCAAAGAGAAATCCCCAGTATATTTCATCCGGTTTTCATCCATGACATTTGTGCCAGTCTGAATACAAACCATAATGTCATGGATATCACTATCTTCAGCACATGGATAATGTGAGTCATTCGTTGCAACCAATTTTAAATCAAAATGCTTAGCGTATTCTTTGAGCTTCTTATTTACAATTTGCTGATTTTCAAATAGGGGATGGTCTTGAACTTCTAGATAAAAATTATCTTTACCAAAAGTATCAATATATTCCTGAATTAAAGCCTTAGACTCATTTTCATCTCCAGACAAAATAGTACGAGGAATATGTGCTGATATACATCCACTTAATACAATTAAACCCTCTTTATTCTTTTTTAATAAATCATAATCAACTCTTGGCTTATAGTAAAAACCTTCCAAGTGAGCCTCTGTAACCATTTTTAACAAGTTTTCATATCCTTGATTATTCTTTGCTAAAACAGTGAGATGATATGGTTTGTTATCAAGTTTAGGATCTTTATCAAACCTAGTTCTTCTAGCAACATACAGTTCGCATCCAAGAATAGGTTTAATTCCCTCAGCCTTTGCAGCTTTAAACAATTCAACAAGTCCATATGTTACACCATGATCAGTCAGGGCAACAGCAGGGTAACCTAATTCTTTACAACGTTTAACCATGTCTTTTGGGCTACCATATCCATCCAATAGACTATAGTGGGAATGTGCATGAAGATTAACAAATGACATTAAGAGAATTTAGACATTAAATGTAAATGAATATGGAAAATTTCTTGTCCCCCGTCTTTCCCAACATTAATTTGTAGCTTATAACCTTTTAGTTCCTTTTTCTTTGCTACATCCTTTGCAACTTTTATCATGTGCCCAGCAATGTTTTCATCCCTTTCTTCCAAATGCATAATTGAATCTATGTGTTTTTTGGGAACTATCAAAAGGTGAGTACTAGCTTTTGGATAGAGATCTTTAAAGCAAACTACTGTGTCATCCTCATAAATAAAATCCGTGGGAACTACACCAGATGAAATTTTACAAAAAATACAATCACTCATACAAGAAACTTAAATCTTGTATACAATCTATCAAAAAGAATAGTTTTGCTTCAAGTTGATTAATTTATTTAGCCAAAGATTCATCAAACTTATAAACAGCACGTCCAACCCTGACAAATTGAGGGTTTTTTTGCAAGTTTAGAGAGATAGTGCCTTTTTTAACATGGCGCTGCTTCAAAACTCCCTCAATTATTTCTTGCTTAGTCATTGGACTTTTCTTTTTTAATAAATCTGTGATTACGTCAGCTACAGTTCCTTTTTTATAACCAAATTCCTTAAGTGTATAAAGTCCTCTTCCAACTAAAACAAATTGATCATAACGAATCAACTCATTATGTACAGCTTGTACAGTCACAACTTTTTTATCAAAACCCGCTTCAGCGATTTTATTTGATATTTCTACAAAATGAAGAGGCTTTTCTTCTTTTTTTAGCACAATATATGCTTTATCCCTAATACTTCTAGGATTAATATGTCTCCAATCCATCAAACCAAAACCATCTTCAGTTTTCTTAACTTTCTTAGATATCTCCATTGCAGAAACAAGTAGCTGATCAATATGACTACCCAATTTATCTCCCAAAGATTGTTTTATTTGAACAACTAGCTTTGAATCAGTCATCACATCACCTTTCTTCTTTAGAACTTTAACTCCAGATTTTACAATAGTATCTACAAGTTTCTGAGGTATCTCTTTTGCTCTCCAGTATGGACTATATACATTTGTTTTTTCAGCACGAACTAAGCCTTGGTTAATATTTAGCGCAAGCTTAATAATATAACCATCAACTTTACTCTCAGACTTAATTAGATTCAAAATTTCACTTACTAGCTTTCTTTCGACCAGTAACCCCCCATTTTCCTCTAGAATTTTATTCGCTAATTCATTTACAGAATGTAGACGAGTTGTTTTTACAGTTCTTCTTAATTTATTTAGAGCTATTTTTTCAATTTGACGAATTCTTTCTCTAGTAACTGAAAACTGCTGACCAATGCTTTCTAATGTTCTTTTCGGTTTGCTATCCAGGCTAAATCTTTGAGTGATTACATCTTTTTCCTTATTTGTAAGCACCATAAAAATCTCTTCAATCACATCAGATAAATCAATATTTAAATCTGCAGTCGTTGAACTCATAGCTCAATTAATTAATAATAATGTCGGTAGCAATGAATATATATCTAGTCTAAACATAATGTCAAGCAAGAAATTTGATTTACGCGCAAGTATATTTTATAAACCACTATATTCATTAAGCCTAAAACATACATGAGATAATGCAAGTAGTCAAAATCTTTTTTTGTTGCAATTTGAGAAGCTTTGAGTAAAATTTACACACAAATCGGAAAGAAATGGGCGAGTGGTGGAATTGGTAGACACGCTAGTCTTAGGAACTAGTAGCGCAAGCTGTGAGGGTTCAAGTCCCTCCTCGCCCACCATTTCAATCTCATTATGTGAGTTTTTTTGATCTTAATATTTTTTTCTCACCTTCTAATCAACGATTTTTAAACTCAAATCTAAACTTTTAACTCCTTGGGTCAACATACTACTAGATAGAACATCAACACCTGACTGAGAATAACTTAGGTAGTTTTCTCTATCAATACCACCAGATGCTTCAAAAAGAAGATTGTTGTATTTAGATTTTTCAATTGAATTCAGACATTCAGAGATGTTTTTTGCAGTCATATTATCAAACATAAGTATAAAAACTTCACTTGGATATTTCTTTAGGAATTTCACTAAATGATTACAACAAAATTTAAATTCATTCTTATTTTCAATTTCAATTTCGCAAAACCTTAAACCTGAAATCTGTGCAATTTTTTTCGATAAGATTGCAAAAAATTTTTCAAAATCACGCTTTAGAAAATCTAAGTGAGTATCTTTAATTATTACGGCATCAGACATATTCAACCGATGAGAAAGGCCGCCACCTATATGAACGGCACGTTTATCTAGTGCACCCCATAAGGTTTTACGTGTCGCAGCCAAGAAAACACCGCTATCTAATTTTGAAGCAATACCTTGAGTAAAGGATGCTACTCCACACAACCTCATCAATAAGTTCAATACACTTCTCTCAATCCTCAAGATTTCTCTAATGTCACCAACAATATCAATTAAGATATCTCCATTTTTAAACTCATCACCTTCCTCAAAATTAAAACTGAAAGATAATTCAACTTCAGACTTATTTAATAAAAACTCAATCTCCAACTTGCCGAGAAAAATCCCACCCTCTTTAGCAATAATATGACTTTTTACTATCTGTTTAGTATCAAATACGAGATCTGAAGATCTATCTCCAGATCTCGTATCAAGAAAAAAAGGATTCACCAGGAAAGTATTAACATACTCCCAATAGGATTTTGTTAAACTAAATCCATAAGCAGTCTTTATAACATCTATTCTTTTCATTTTGAAACTTCAAACATTCTTTCAAAAGCCAATTTCGCTTTCTCAATAATTTTCTTATCCACCTTAACAACAGGCTTTTCCTCTTTTAAAGCACGTAAAATTGAAAACAAGTCATTTTTCTTCATATCAAAGCACATATTGCATAATCCCTTAAATTTTTTACCCGGAACTTCTCTGTGAAGTCTTTCGGTCATTCCACACTCAGTTAAAACAAAAAACTCATCCGATGGGTCTTTTTTAGCAGCTTCAATCATTCCACTTGTACTAGCAACGTGGTCTGCAATTTTTAAAACCTCAGGGCGAGATTCCGGATGCGCAATAATTTTAGCATTAGGATTTTCTTCTTTAATCTCTGAAATAAAATCTTCATTGACGGCGTGGTGAATAGGACAATAACCATCCCAAGCAATAATAGTTTTTTCAGGTACTTTTTGAGCTACATAAGCAGCTAGATTCTTATCTGGAACAAATATAATTTTTTCTTCACTCATCGACTTAACAACATCAACAGCATTCGAAGAAGTACAACATATATCAGAAATCGCCTTTATGTCTGCAGCCGAATTTACATAAGTAACTACAGCAGCATCAGGATGCTTTTTCTTAAATGATTTAAGAGATTCAACATCAATCATGTCAGCCATTGCGCAGCCGGCATCAATAAAAGGGACGATAACTTTTTTCCCTGGATTTAAAATAACAGCACTCTCAGCCATAAAATTTACACCACAAAAAATAATAATCTTAGCATCAGATTTCGCAGCCTCCCTGCATAAACCCAAAGAGTCACCTATAAAATCAGCAACATCATATATCTCAGGACGTTGATAGTTGTGAACTAAGACTACTGCTTTTTTTTCCTTCTTTAGTTTATTGATTTCTTTGACTAGTTCCAAGTTTGATTTTTCATCCCTTTTCACCATAAATCGTTTTATTTAGACACACCAAAAATAACATAGCTAAAAGTAAAAACAATCAAGATTACATAATGCCATGAACAAATCTCAACCAGAGAGCCTTTAAGTTATCCATTGAAGCTTTCACCAAACTATTCAATATACCTCTCAACTCACGTATTTTTCTTAACATATTCGCAACCTCAAAGTAGTTAACATTTCCGGATTTTCTACTCATCTTTATAGCTTGCTTATGCAGGTACTTTATTTCACTTTGAATCTCTTTTACAATCTGTTTTTTTAACTCTCTTTTGTTAGGTAAATCTTTTAAAAGTCGTGCCTTAATCTCTTCAGGATCCACAACCTTTCTGTCATCAGTTTTGACAGTTTTTTTAACGCTAGTCCCTTGATTTTCACGAATAGAATCATTGACCTTTTCTGAAACATTACCCAGTGCCTCTACAAATTCCATTCCTTCGCTTCCTTCAACAGTTTGACCTATACTCTCCTTAAGGTCATTAACCTCTTTGGAGTCGTAAGAATCAACCTTATTCAAAGGTGAAGATTTTTTCTCCAAGTTTTCTTGTTTCTCTAAAGCCATTTTTCATTTATAACTTACCATTTAAATTATAATTTAATAAAAATTACCTGTCAATCAACACTTTTTGTCAAAAACATGGGAAATGATTAAGATAAAGTCATCATTTAAACATTCAAGAATGAACCGAGAAATTGAATCAGCATATGAAGCAAATAAATACGAAACAAAAATTTATAAAAAATGGGAAGAATCAGGATCATTTCACGCACAAGTCGATGAAACAAAGAAGTCGTTCACTATATCTCTACCACCACCGAATGCAACTGGGGTACTCCATCTTGGACATGCGGTAATGCTTGCAATTCAAGACATCATGACTAGATTTCACCGAATGCAAGGAGACAGCTCTCTATGGCTACCAGGTACAGATCATGCAGCAATTGCAACACAGAGTGTGGTTGAAAAAAAACTTCAAAAAGAAGGTATTAAAAATCCTAGAAAAGAACTCGGTAGAAAAAAATTACTACAAGAAATAAGAAAGTTTGCAGAGGATAGTAAAGACACAATTAGAAATCAAGTGCGAAAAATGGGGGCAAGTTGCGACTGGAAAAGAGAAAAGTACACGCTAGATGAAGACATGAACCATGCAGTAAACACATTCTTTAAGTATATGCATGAAGATGGACTTATTTATAGAGGAGGGAGAATAGTAAACTGGGATCCTAACATGCAAACTACTGTTGCGGATGATGAAATAGAGTATATAGAAGAAAAAACAAAGTTCTACTACTTTCAATACGGACCAGTCGTTATCGGTACAGCGAGACCGGAAACTAAGTTTGAAGATAAAATAATAGTCGTTCACCCAGATGACAAACGCTACAAAAATCTAATTGGCAAAGAATTTGAAGTTGAGTGGATAGAAGGAAAAATTACAGCAAAAGTTATAGCTGATGAATGTATAGACATGGAACTTGGAACAGGAGCAATGACCATAACTCCAGCGCACAGCTTAATTGATTTTGAGTTAGCACAGAAGCATGACCTAGATGCACCACAAATAATAGATTTTGGTGGAAAAATAATTAAAGAAGTTTCAAAAGAGTTTGGAGGTATGGACATTCTAGAGGCTAGACAAAAAATCGTAGAAAAATTGGATAAAAAAGGATTGCTAGTAAAAATTGATGAGGAATATGAACATAACAAGGCAGTAAACTACCGTGGAAAGGGGACTATAGAGCCGCAAATCATGAAGCAGTGGTTTATCGATGTAAATAAAAAAGCAATTGAATGGAAAGGAAATAAATTAAGTATAAAAGAGGTACTACAAGATGTCATCAAATCAAAGATGATAAAAATAGTTCCAAAAAAGTTTGAAAAAACATATTTTCATTGGATCGATAACCTAAGAGATTGGTGTATTTCAAGACAGATTTGGTGGGGACATCAAATCCCAGTTTGGTATAAGGCAACTGATGAACAAATAAAAGAATTCAAAAAAACGAAAGATGCATCAAGTTTACTTTTAACAATCTTAGATATTGATGGAGAAATAAAAATATCAGAAGAGAAGCCAGATGGAGAAAACTGGATACGAGACCCAGACACTTTAGATACATGGTTTAGCTCTGCTTTATGGACTTTTGCAACTTTAGGCTGGCCAGATAAAACTGAAGATCTAGAGTACTTTCATCCAACCGGGGTTCTAGAAACTGGATACGACATTCTATTCTTCTGGGTAGCAAGAATGATCCTAGCTTCAACATACGCTCTTCGAAGAGATGGATATCCAGAAGAAAGATCAATTCCTTTTAAGACAGTCTACCTACACGGATTAATTCGAGACAGGAATGGTAAGAAAATGAGTAAATCAAATCCTGAAACATGTATTGATCCCATTGACATGATCAAACAATACGGAGCAGACGCACTCAGGTTAAGTCTTGTCATCGGTTCAACACCAGGAAATGACATGAGGTTATATGAAGAAAAAATTGCTGGTTACAGAAATTTCATTAATAAAATCTGGAATGGAGCAAGATTTGCATTAATGAATTTAAATGATGAAGATTTTGAAAAAGATTTTGAACCTGGAATGGTAAAAACATTAGCAGACAAATGGATACTTACAAAACAACAAAACCTTATTAAAGAAGTAGATAAAGACATAAAAAATCACAGACTCTCAGATGCAGGAACAAAAATATATAACTTCTTTTGGGGAGATTATTGTGATTGGTATTTAGAAATTTCCAAAGGTGAGTACAAAAATCCAGCTGTGCTACTTCATATACTGAAAACTTCTTTAAAACTCCTTCATCCCTTCACCCCATTTGTAACAGAAAAGCTTTGGCAGTTCATTGACTCTGAAAGAATGATTATTGATGAAAAATGGCCAAAGCATAAAAAAGAACTAGTTTACGAAGATGAAGCTGACACAATGGAGAAAATACACGAAATTATTAGCACCATTAGAAGCATCAGAGCTGAATCAAAAGTTCCGGCAGGAAAAGAAATAAATGCAATAATTGTAAGCAAGAAGTACTCAAAAGCACTAGAAGAAAAACGTGAAGCAATTATGAGGCTAGCGCGTTTAGAGTCACTAGAGATAAAAACTAAAAAAGAAAAAATTACAGAAGCAAAATCAGCATTCCTTGAAGAAATTGAGATATATCTACCTTTAAAAAACTTAGTTGACCCAGAAACAGAATTAAAAAGGTTAAAAAAAGAATTAGATGAAAAAGAAAATTTTATCTCAATCTTAGAAAAAAAACTCTCAAACAAAGGCTTTGTAGATAATGCTCCTAAAGAAGTTGTAGCGCAAGAAAAGGATAAATTAAAAGTTGCACAGGAAAATGTCAGGAAAGTATTGGGAGAAATTGAAAACCTTGAAAAACTAAATAAGTAATCAAAGCTTCGAAAAAACACAAGAAAATGCTATAATTTAAAGATTAATAAATCGTTTATGGCATTTTCTTCACCTTACCTAAATCAAGTAGAACAAAATATAAACTCGTTGCTCGCTGATAAAAAGTTTAAAGAAGCTTATCAAATAGCAAATCAACTACTTTTAAAGTTTCCACAAAATAGGAAATTCATAAAAATAAAAGAAAGAATACAATCTGAAGTTAGAAAAGAAAATGAAAAAGTCATCAAGAAAAAACTAAACGACTTAAAAGCTTTTTGGAGAACAGAAGAATACTCAAAACTACTCTATGGGCTTAGGGAAATACTTAAAATAGATCCAGAAAATAACGATGCAAAAAAGCAATATATCAAAGCTCAAAGACTATATAGTGAAAAAATAAAAAAACTTGAAGAAGAATTTGAAAAAAATCAAAGAGAAAAATTCAACAACTCACTAAAAACAAATGAAACTGAACTAATTAATGAACTATTTGATTTAGAAAGTAAGAATCCGGGAAATAAGTTGGTTCAAAAACTAACAAAAGAGTACCGCACAAAGTTAATTCAAAAAAAAATATTTGAACAAAAAGCACTACTTGAATCAAACAAATATAAGCTCATTGATGAATTTATTGATAGCTTAGAAAAAATTGACCCAAAGAACACTCTAATAAAGAAATTAGAAAAAGATATTATTGAGAAAAGGTATGGAAATGCCTTAGAAGAAAAAGATGAATTTGTCAACAACTGGAAAGAAAAATTATCAA
>CAYNUR010000015.1:0-14755 GCA_964400435.1 uncultured Candidatus Peribacteria bacterium | reverse complement strand
AAATTTCATCAATTTTATAAAAAGTTAAAGAAAAATTTAGAATTTTTTAATAAAAGTTTTCTACCCTCCCAAAAAGGGGGCCAGATTAATCCAAAATGATGATTTGGACTAAACACTCAATAAATTCGTAAATAATAGAAATCTCTGCTAGAATCGCAGGAGTTAATTTTTAAAAACTAAAATCATGAAAAAATTACTACTTGCAGTGATTTCGCTATCACTCTTTTTATCTGCAGCCCCAGCAGCTTTTGCGGGAGATTGCCAAACTCGTGACGAGGTGAACTGGCACGCAACAATTTCATCATCAGTTTACGTAAGAACTGATTGCCCAGGTGGAGATCCAATCGCGGTAGTTCCAGCAGGAGAAGTTGTTCAAATTCTAGAAGTTGATAGATTCAACGAATTCTATTTGATTAAAACTTCAGTAGGAACAGGTTTTGTTTTCAACTCTTTCCTAACTGACATTACTATGTCACCAATGCCTGGAACTGAAACATATCCAAACTCGATTTTCATTGATTTGAATCCTAAGCATGAATACTACGAAGAAATCGCATACATGAAAGAAAACGGAATCGTAAACGGAAATCCTCAAGGAGAAATTAATGCAGATGCTTCAATAAATAGAGCAGAACTAGCGAAAATTCTTATCGAATCAACTGTTGACGATTCAGTAATTTCAAACTCGGTACTTCCAGCAGGAACATATTCTGATGTTGAAGCTGGAGCTTGGTATTTACCATATTTAAAAGTTGCAAGAGATAGAAACATCTTAGTTGGTGACTCAGGGAAAACTACAGTTCGACCAGCAGATGGAGTAAACGGTGCAGAAGTTTCAAAAATGATCGCGGAAGCATTGGATTTAGAAATTCCAGCACCACAAAGCGGAGAACAATGGTATCAACCATACATGAACGAATTAAATTCTATGGGAGCACTTCCTTTCTCAAGTCCAACTCACCAAGTTACAAGAGGTGAAATGATGAGAGTTATGTTTGTAGTTATGAATGAATTAGCATCTCAAGCTGCTTCAGAAGAAGAAATAATCGAAGAAGAAAATGAAGCTACAGGAGAAGCTTATGTAGAATTACTCGTTGATAATGATAATTGGTATGGAGATGTTTGGTATTATGATGGAGAAGGGGATTCGATGTTAGTTTATAAGTCAGAAACAGTTGCAAATGGTTATGCATCAGAATATTTTGATGAGATTTATTTAACAGACGCACTACTTTCACCAGACGGTAGATTCGTTGTTATGCCAGCAACATGCTGGGAAACTCACTGTGCAATGGTTTATGCAATTGAGGGGGATGCCTATTTCTGGACAAATATAGCAAGTGCAAATTACTCATTCACAGATGAAGGATATCTAAGAGTTGAAGATAACTGCGAAGAAGGTGTTGATGATCCATATTGTTTAGAAGGAGATTACGAATCATATGATTTAGATCGTCCTTGGGAGTTACAACTTGTTGGTTCAGTAATTCTAGAAACTGATGAGATCAGTGGAACAATTACTTGGATTGATTGGAATAGTTATTTAGACACTGACGATGGTTTAGTACCATTCAATCTTGAAGAGAGTTCTGAAATCTACAATATTCCTGAAGAAAGAATCACTACAGAGCAAATGGATGCAATGGCCGAAGCAGGTGTAGATTATCTTTGGTATGGCTTAATTACATATCTAGACGAACACCTTTTTGAAGGAGATGAAGTAACAATTGTTGGTGCACCTTACCAAGATGGAGGATATTTTGTTGCAGAAGAAATAACTTTAAGCGAATAATTAATGCCAAATAAAAAAGCATATTTAGCAGGAGGATGTTTCTGGGGTCTTGAGGAATTATTCCGAGCGGTCCCAGGCATTCTCGATACAGAATCAGGTTACACGGGTGGAAAGAACGAAAATCCCACATACGAATTTCACCCGGGTCACGCTGAAGCTCTAGAGATAACTTATGATTCAGAAAAAATCACCTTCAAAGAAGTTTTAGACTTCTTCTTTAGAGTGCACGATCCCACAACAAAAAACCGCCAAGGAAACGACATCGGAACAGCTTACCGTTCAGCAATTTTCTATCAAAATGAAGACGAAATGAAAACAGCAGAAAAGTTTATTGAACTAGTAAATAACTCTGGACGTTGGCCAGAGAAAGTTGTCACAACTATAGAGCCTTTCAAGAAATTTTGGAAAGCAGAAGAATACCATCAGGACTATTTGCAAAAGAATCCTGATGGTTATTCTTGTCACTACATACGATGGGGGAGTTATTTATAAAAAAGTTTCAAGCCATACTTGACAATTCTCGAATTTATTGTTAAATTTTTAGTGAGTAACCATGGAATCCTCCATGGACTTTCGACAAGTCGGGATCGGGAAGATCACCGGCTTTCAAGCTCTTTCACAGAGAGGAAAAAATGATTCAGCGTATCAAGAAAAACCAGCGTGCTGCCCTCCTCACGAGCCCTACCCACACTTTTAGCGATCTGAAGGATCTCAACAGGTCACAGCTCGAAGAGCTCTTCTTGTTGGAAAAGCTCGAGCGAGTAGTAATCCACGACTCCAAAAGCACAGGGAAGGAAGAAAAGCAGCGACTGGTGGAAGCAACTCATGCAGTTGGCATCGAACTGATCTTCGTCGACTCAGATACCGAAAAGCGTGAAGTAGCAAAGGAGATCCTCGACGAGATCATGCGAGTCGGGCCAAGCTACTTCTGCGAGTTCTGCCTGAGCCTCACAAAGTCAGTCTGGCGAGAAGAATGGGATCAGTTCATCATCGGCCATGAGGTCTCTAGTTCAGTTGAGGACTACACAAGTCTTCACTACTGGGACAATCTTGGAGTGGGGCAAGATCCTAAACTCCAAGTCGAGATCATCGGATTCTTGAGCCGACCCGAGATGACTCAAATCCTTGAGAATCTCTCGGGTCTGATCCCAGATCTGACTCCCCATAAAAACATGGACGGGGAGCCAGAGGTGAACTGGGCACTCCTCCTCTCCATGTTGAGCAACGCCGTACGTGGCTTGCTCTACTGGAGCATGGGTGCAAAGCAGTCTTACTCACCTCGTGTTCTCGCAATCCAGATGTACGGTGACCACTGGGGCTGATTCTCAGCTAACCAGCTTGTCAAATCGTCGGGCTCGGTCACTCCGAGCCCCATCATTTTCCTCTCTGTAGTTTCTATTTCTCTAATTCTTGTTCAATATTTTTGAACAAGATTTTCAAAAATCAAAATAAATCAAACATTTTTCCATTTCCTTGCCTCCAAGGATTTTTCGTCATACACTAAAATCCATGACAAAAATCGAAATCAACGAGCGCTTTGAACTTGCGCTTAAGTACTTGCAAGAAACGGATAAAAACCTCTTTATTACTGGAAAAGCTGGAACTGGAAAGTCCACACTTTTAGAATATTTTAGAACGAATACAAATAAGCGAGTTGCCGTTTTAGCTCCTACGGGAGTTTCAGCATTAAACGTACGAGGACAAACAATTCATTCCTTTTTTAGGTTTTCACCAAGTACAACAGTTCACAATGTTCTAGACAAAAAACTTCCCAAAAAACAAAGAGATCTAATCGTGAATTTAGACGCTATCGTAGTTGATGAAGCTTCAATGCTTAGATCTGATTTAGTTGATTGCATCAACACTGTATTAAAACATTATCGCAAAGAACAAAGCCCTTTCGGTGGACTGCAAATGATCTTTTTCGGAGACTTATATCAATTACCACCTGTAGTTGCTGGTCCTGAAGAGAGGGAAATGTTTAGAACTATTTATCAAAGCCCATATTTCTTTGACGCACACGCCTTCCAAAATTTTGATTTTGAAATAATTGGCTTAAAGAAAATTTATCGTCAAGAAGACCAAAACTTCATCGACCTATTAAATAAAGTTCGAAACAATACAGTGACACCTTTTGAATTAAATGAGTTAAATCAAAGATGCAATCCTCATTATGAAGCTACAGGTGAATTCTGCATCACACTAACAACAACCAACGCTGCTGCAGACAAAATTAATCGAGCGAAGTTAAAAGAGCTTAATTCAGATTCCAAAAAATTTTCCGCTGAAGTTAGAGGAGACTTTAGTCATAAGCATTTTCCAACTAAAGACGACTTAGAATTAAAAGTAGGATCACAAGTTATGCTGCTAAACAATGAATCTACAGGACGATGGGTAAATGGTTCAGTGGGAAAAATAATTAAAATACGTTTCGATGCGTTTGAAGGAGATGACATTTTAGAAGTAGAACTTTCCAATGGCGATGTTGTCGATGTCGGACGACATAAATGGGAAGTATTCAGATATTTTTTTAACGAAGACAAAGAAAGATTAGATACAGAATCAGTTGGTTCATTTGAACAATATCCCATCAGACTAGCTTGGGCAGTTACAATTCATAAAAGTCAGGGAAAAACTTTTAATAACGTAATTATAGATATTGGGCGGGGAGCATTTGCTCACGGACAAGTCTATGTTGCCTTAAGCCGCTGCACTAGCATGGAAGGGATAATACTCAAAAAACCTATTTTGAAGCACCATATTAAATTAGATCATAGAATTCAAAATTTTGTGCGCAGATATGTTGCGAATAGACAACAACAAGATTATGCTGAAGACGAATATCAAGAATTAATCCAAGAAGATTCTCAAGAAACTCAAAAAATACAATTATTTTAACTTCACTCACTATGTTCGACTCATTAATGAATAAGGCGGAGAAATACCTAAAGCCACAATTGGAAAAATACATGAAAGGAGAACCTGCCCACGACGCAAATGTCTCTCTATTACAATTGCTAGTTGCAGTAGCAGACATTGATGACAATATAACAAAAGAAGAAGAACAAATGTTGAAAGACTACGCTTTTGACAAATCTATCGGAAAAGAAGATTGGGAAGAAATCATGGAATTTACAACAATGAAAGCAAGCAAAGGTGAAAAACAAGCACACCTTGAGGCAATGATAAAAGAAGTACAAGAAAAAGGACAAAACGAAGCTTTTCGTGAAGAGTTAGAAAAAATAGTTAGAGCAGATAACATGATCGATGACGAAGAAAGAGAGTTGATCTCAAAGCTAACAGATCAATCTGCTGATCCTAAATCACTAATGGGAGCTTTAGGAATTTTCTCAAAAAAATTAGGAGTAAACTTAAACAGTGAAAAAACTTCTAGACTTTTTGGGGCACTTGATATGTTTCCAATGAATCCAGCAGCTTCAATTCTGAAAAAAGAAGTGGCCTATATTGAAAATCCTGAAGTAGAAGGAGCGAAAATGGGCGTTATTATGGCATTATTAAAATGTGATAGTTCAGTAAGTGAAGATGAATTAGGATCAATGAAACGATATATGGAAGCAAGATTAAAAGTGAATCCAGAAGAAGCTCAAAAAGTGGCAAGTGAATTAAAGCAAATCCCTGAAAAAAGTTTAGAGATCAGTCATCTTTGCAGAACACTTGTTGAAAATCTAAATGAAGATGACCGGAAAAAATTCCTAGGAGATTTAGATAAGCTTATCGCAAGTGACCAAAAACGTGAGGCTTCAGAAAATAAGTATTTCGGACTTATCAAGAAGTATCTACACATTGTATAAACACTTGCTACTTATCAAATAAGTTGGTATAAATAACGCTACTAAATTTTTGTTGTGCTTAAAAAATCCAACAGGGAAAATCAGATTGATGATCATCAAAAGGATATTTCAAAAGCTTTTAAAGCTTTCTATGTCAGGATGGCATCACTTAGAAGACATGCAGAAGGGGCACCTTCAGGATACTTAAATGCTTATGGAATTGTTTCTGATACTTATCAAGCTATTGAGAAAATGCTTTCTTTAAATTGCTCACCTGGAATAACTTTCGAAGAACTTGATAATTTAATAATTGGAGCATACCAAAGTGACTTTAATCGACTAATTCTAGAAATAGAATCATTGAAAGTTGAAGACGAAAAGTCACTCCAAGTTCGAATAGAAAAATTTAAATACGCTCAAAAAATTATTGGATTAATGGAAGAAGTAGATTTTGATTATGATCAATCTACGAATCTCCAATTACTCCAAAATTCAATATTATCACAAAAAAATCCAAAGAATCTCGACAAAGAATCAGAAAAAGCAGCCTAAGATTTGACAAGAAAGGGTAAAAGTACTATTTTAAGCGCTCGTGTTGAGCGCTTTTTATTTACATCTAAAGCCGCCTAACATGTTCCTTGTCAGACCAAACACTCACTTCTCATAGGAGAAAAGAAAAATGAAGAAACTCATCAGCATTTCACTGATCGCCGTGTTCATCTTCACCACGACCAACGCGCTCGCCTACGAGCACAATACAACCTCCACCGGAGCCGTCCTCTACTGGGACACTTGCCTGCAAGTGCACATCAACGAAAAAATTCCAGATTATCTAACAAAAGAACAAGTCTGGAATCAAGTCCAGACAGCTATCGATAACTGGAATGCCTCTCCAGATGCCAACATCCAACTCACCCTAGCTGGATGGACCAACGCAGAAGTTGGTCACGATGATGGAGGCTACAACGCCAACGTCATTATCATCCGGCATGAACCAGGAAGTTGGAGCCACGGGCGAAAGCTTGGCAACGCATCCACAAGGTTCAATTCAGAGACTGGCCAGATGTGGGGATGCGACGTCGAAGTAAACGGCGTCGCTCACGGAATTAGTATCAACGGTCGACCTTCAGGAATGGAGATCGATCTCCAGAGTACTGTTCTGCACGAGCTTGGACATTGCCTCGGGCTTGCCCATAGCAATGTTCCTGGCTCGGTGATGGAGGAGCAGATCATCCTTGGCGATGTGCGACAAGCACTAACCCAGGATGACATAAATGGGGTCGAAAGCAATCATCCCCTCGAATCAGAAGATAATGGGGTCTCATGCTTCGGCACTGACCCTGGATACCACGATTCTAACGCTCCGCCTCCCGACCAAGATTTCCGCGAAGACGAGCCTGCGTGCTCCGTCACCGCACTGAGGTCGAAATCAGGAATACGGCTACATCCCTTCATTTTCCTCCTCTTCGGATTCCTGATCATCAGGCGTCTGAAGGATTGAGAAACTCGGTCTGACAACACCAACGAGGGCCGTCAGTTTATCTGGCGCCCTCAAACTCCAAATTCAAATAGTATACTCCGCAATCTCTCTAAATAAAGACAATACTTATCATTTGACTAATCATTTTTGAATTGATAATTTCATGCGAGAAATTCATAACCTTTTTTCCTATGAGAAAAAATATTCTTGCCCTATTTTTAATCCTAACTTTGGGCACACTAACGCTTTCAGGTTGCGAATTCAGCTTTTCAACTGGTGATGATGAAGAAACTCCAGCAGAAGAAACTGAAGAAAACACTGAAAATTCAGATGATTCAGAAGAAGAGTCTGAGGAAGAATCTGAAGAAATGTCAGGTCCAATGCCTTTTTCTGAACTTGGAATGGGTATAATGGATGCTAAAGACGATTACAAAATCACATTTGAAAATGGAGAAGGTGATTGTCTAGACCAAGGTTTCCCAACTGATCTAGTTTATGGACCAGGAAACGTCGTAAAAACTGAAGATGGTTCATATACAGAAGATTGGACTTCAGTTGACTTCACTGGAACTATTAGATTCGACGAAGTTGCTTTAGATTCTGGATCTGCTGCATGTGCTGCAACTACTTCATCTGAAGCAGGAACTGCGGACATCACTTGTTCAGTTGATGAAGAAGAAGTTTGCTCAGTAACATTCGAACTATTTGCACAAAAATAGTTTTAAGCTTCAATACTAAAAAGCCCGTCCATTAAAAGTCGGGCTTTTTTAATTCTCAAAAAAGAAAAAAATCACTATCATTAAGCCAAAAATAAAATTAACACAACTTAATGAAAAGATTATTGCCCATAATCCTACTAACTTTTGTAAATACCATTGGTTTCTCAATTCTTATTCCAGTACTGCCATTTATTACTGATCAATATGAAGTTGGTGCACTTACTTATGGAGCATTAATTTCCCTCTATTCAATTTTCCAATTTCTTGCCGCACCCCTAATTGGTTCACTTAGTGACAAATACGGCCGTCGCCCAACATTAATTCTCAGCCAGGCTGGAACACTTACAAGCTGGTTCATTTTTGGTTTAGCCTACTTTTTACCAAATACCCAAATTGGTATAACGACATTACCTATTATTATCATCTCAATCTCAAGAATTGTAGATGGAATTACTGGTGGAAATATTTCTGTCACAAACGCTTACATCGCGGACATTAGCACACCAAAAGAAAGAACCAAACTTTATGGAACTATGGGCGCAGTCATGGGGTTTGGACTTATTGTGGGACCTGTTATTGGAGGATATACAGCTTCTTTTTCTCTTGGGTACTTAGGAACGGTTATCTCTGCAGCAATTATTTCATTAGTAACTTTATTATTTATTGTCTTTTTCCTTTCAGAATCACTCAAAGAAGAAGACCGTTGTCCAAATCTTCAAATTAATTTTTTCAAAGAAATAAATATCTTCAAAAAAATCAAACAATTTTCATCAAACCTTAAAATCAAAAAACTCTTCTACATTAGGTTCTTTTTCGCCTTTGCTTTTACTTCTTTTACCTCAACTTTTGTCTTATATGCAAAAGATTTCCTAAATCTTGCCGAAAGAGAAGTCGGGCTTTTAATGCTTGTGATTGGAACTTTCTCGATCTTTAACCACACTGTAGTGATCAATTTTTTCACTAAAAGGCTTTCAGACAAAACAATTTTTAAATCAGGACAATTAATTCTAGCATTAAGCTTCTTTCTGATTATTTTTAAACCAAACTTGATTTGGTTTACAGCGTTAATGTTTTTAGCAAACATGGGAATTGCTTTTAGCATGACTACTTTTAAATCTATGCTCACTAATTCAGTAGATTCGAGATCACAAGGAAGAGTCACAGGCATAGATGAATCAATTCTCGCAGGTATGAATGGAATTTCTCCAGTTTTAGCTGGAACACTTTACGGGATAATATTTGAAAAGGCATTTGGAGTATTTGCCATATTCTTATTAATCCCATTTTTATTCCATCCAAAGAATGGAGTAGAAAAAATTCAAACATAAAAAAAGAGAGCCCTCTCGAGCTCTCTAAAGTTTTGATATAAAAATATCTCTTAGCTTTCAGCTACAACAGTGAAAGTTACAGAAGCAACTTCTACACCTCCAGTACCATCAGTATCATTCATTCTTAAATCATAGCTTCCTGGTTCTTCAGGAGCAGTGAAAGTCATTGATCCTGAAGTTTGACCATTTACATATTTGTAAGCAAGGTCGTTTGCATCATTTTCTGATTCAGTTCCATGTTCTACATCAGATGGAATAAGTCCAACCCATGCAGTTGTATCAAAATCAGCAGGAGCAGTAAATTCAACAGTTACATCTTCTCCTGGAGCATATTCTGTTACTTCTAGAGAAAGAGTAGCTTCACCTACAGCTTCCATTTCTTCTTCTTCAGTTTCTTCTTGCTCTTCCATTTCTTCTTCACCTTCAACCATGAAAGAGTAAGTAGCGATTTCTACACCATTAGAGTCTGAACTATAAACTCTAACATCCCATTCTCCAGCTTCGCTTGGAGCGTTCATAGTTCTAGTTCCTCCAATATCTCCTTCAAGATATCTGTATGCAACATCTACAGCATCACCATCTGATTCACTTCCGTGAGCAGTTTCTGATGGAACGATACCAACCCAAGCATTTTCAGCTACTTCTTCTTGGTCTTCAGAGTTAATAGTGAAAGTAACTTCGATTTCTTCACCTGGTTCGTAAATTTCCTTATCAGTCATCACTGAACTTGGTTCTTCTTCCATTTCTTCTTCTTCAGTTGAACCAGTTTCAACAGTATCTGTGTCTTCAGCTTCTTCTCCTCCGAAGCTAAATTCACAAGCAGAAAGTGATAAAATCATCAATCCACTAAGCATAAGTGCTAACAGCCTTTTCATTTTTTAAGGGCTAAATAATAAAACACGGGACACTATAATGACCTGAATTACAAAGTCAATAATTTGGTATAGACAAAACAAAACTGAGCTATCATAAATTTAAAAAAAACTGTATACTTAAAGGAAATATAAATCTCCCAAATGTCTCAAAATTTAAAAGTTGCATACTTTACAATGGAAATTGGTCTGAATAGTCTAATGCCAACTTATGCTGGAGGTTTAGGCATGTTATCCGCAGATATAATGCGATCATGTGCTGATAAAGAACTTGGAGCAGCTTGTATAACAATTGCTTGGAAACATGGTTATATGAAACAAAAAATTAATAGCGACGGTTCACAAATCTACTCTGATACAGATTGGCAACCAGAAGAATTTTTAGAAAAGTTAGATCAAGTCATAACAGTAAAAATCGAAGATAGAGAAGTAAAGGTAGGAGCCTGGAAATATGATTTAGTTGGAATTAATGGAAATAAAATTCCAATTATTTTTTTAGATACAGATCATCCTGAAAATTCCCCTCAAGATAAAGAAATCACGAACTACCTTTACGGAGGTGACCAAAACATGAGAATTAAACAAGAAGTTGTCTTAGGAATTGGAGGAATCAGAATGCTTAGAGCCCTCGATTATCAAGAGGTGTCCAACTACCACATGAATGAAGGGCATGCTGCTTTTCTTACTTTAGAATTACTAAAAGAAAGAGATTATCAAGATAAAGAAGTCCAAAAATCTTGCGCATTCACTACTCACACACCCGTAAAAGCAGGACACGATGTTTTTGAATATGAATCAGCTTGGAGAATTGTTGGCAATATGCTGCCATGGCATATCAAAGCTCTCGCCGGAGAAGAAAACCTTTCCATGACAAAGCTAGCAATGAGTCTCAGTCATTACATTTGCGGGGTTTCACAAATTCATGGCGAAGTCTCTAGAAAAATGTTTCCAGAATCAAAAATTGATCACATTACAAATGGTATCCATCATTTAACTTGGGCTCATCCAGAAATGGAAACACTTTTCGACCAATATTGTTCAGGCTGGAAAGAAAATCCAAGTCTACTAGAAAAACATTGTCGTGAAATTCCAGACGAAGATCTCTGGAATACTCATCAAAGTGCGAAACAAGAGCTAATTGATTATGTGAATTCTCACAACGGTTTAAATTTTGATGCACAACATCTTACAATTGCTAGTGCGAGAAGAGTAGTTCCATATAAAAGGCCAGAGTTAATTTATCAAAACCTAGAAAGACTTAAAGAAATTGCCTGCGGAAGAGTTCAAATTATTCATGCAGGTAACGCTCATCCTTCAGATCCTTTCTCACAAGGTGTAATTCAAAGAATGGTTGAAAGATCAAAGAAACTAAAAGACTGTGTAAAAATTGCTTATCTCGAAAATTACAATCCTGAATTAGCAAAAAAATTAGTAAGAGGAGCAGATGTTTGGTTGAACACTCCAATGAGACTACATGAAGCTTCAGGCACATCCGGAATGAAAGCTTGTCTAAATGGAGTGCTAAACGTTTCAACCTTAGACGGTTGGTGGATAGAAGCATTTAAGCGAGATTCTGAAGCCGGCTGGAGGATCGGTCCATTAGCAAGAGCCATAGATGAAGAATCACATCGAAAGATAGATGCTGAGGATGTTTATACTCTATTAGAATTTGAAGTAATTCCAGAATTTATCTACAAAGATAAAGTTCGTTGGGCTAGAAGAATGAAAAGATCTATCGGTTTAATTGGATATTTCAATACCCATAGATGCGTTGATGAGTATTTAGAAAAAGCTTGGATAAATTAATTGTACAAACTTCCAAGTTATTTAGATAATTCATTCAATAGAAAACAATTGCTTTTTCAGCTTTCTAAGGTAGTATTTGACACATGGGAAAATCTGTTAATAAATCAAACACTGAGAAAGTTTCAATTGTCATTTTAGACTTTATGAAAAGTAAAAGAGTGGTTGAGAATATCGAAAATATTCAAAACCAAGTTTGTAATTTTGATATTGAAATAATCATTATCGACAATTCTTGTAACGTCCAAAACAGAGAAAAACTTGAGACTCTAAAAAAATACGACAATGTGAAGCTAATTTTTAATGAAACAAATCTTGGTTACACAAAAGCCAATAACAAAGCTGCAAAACACGCAACTGGTAAATATATTTTTATAGTAAATCCCGACATTATTATCAAGGATGATCACGCTCTACAAAAAATGGTAGACTACATGGATCAAAATCCCAAAATTGCCATTCTAGGTCCAAAACAGGTTAATGACCCAGAGGGAGAAGTTGCGATGACAGTTCGAGCTTTTCCAAAACTACATATCCAAGTAGCAAGAAGAACTTTTCTCAAAAATTTTCCATACTTCAAATCAAGAGTTGCTTATGATGAAATGCAACATTTAGATTATGAAATCACTCAAGAAGTGGATTGGATTCAGTCTTCATTTATTTGTGTCCGCAGAGATTTCTGGGAAAAAGTAAGTGGATTACACGAAGAATATTTTCTTTTTATGTCAGATCCACACATTTGTTTCCAAGCTTGGGAATTAGGACATAGAGTAGTATATTATCCTGAAGTTCACGTGCACGCAGATGGAATCCGATGTAGTTCAGGAGGCGTTTTAACATTCTTCAAAAAATGGACTCTTCGACAACATTTAAAGGACAGCTTGAAATACCAATTCAAACATTTTGGGAAAGGTAATCCTCGTCTAAAATTCAAAAAATTAGTAGAGAAAACTAATAAAAATCTTCCTTCAAAAAATTAGAATTAAGCTTCAAAACCAAAATAAGTAATTGGCATATCACCATGACTTGTATTTGAACGAACATAATTCACTCCCTTTTTACCCTCCAATTTCATTGTTCGATCATTATCAGTTTTTGTATTTCTTTTAATAAAAAGATTCATAACAGCATTCGGATTATATTTGATCAAATCATCATAAGCACTATAAGCCCAACTCCCATAACTAGCATCCTGATAATCCAATCGATCAACTTTAGCTCCAGACTCAGCAATATTCTGTAGAGCCTTTCCTCCGGCACTATGCCCACTTGCCACAATTTCTCCAACTTTTACCTTTTTCCCAAGTATTGAAGAAACCACTATTTGTGCTTCAGAATTTAAACCGTCAAAGTGTTCACCCTCTTCTGGTTTCATCCAATTGATATCATACCCACTATCGTTTCCTCTAATACCAGCACTTAAAGGGTAAACTGTATAAATATTCTCTTTAGAACCTAACTCTTCTGTAGCCAAAGCAACTTGCTTCAATCGGTTTTTTCCAGGCGTTTTCTTTCCAATATCCTCTAAATAACTAGCACGCATTTTTTTATCAACAGCCGGAACTTTTCCAGATAACATTTGACTATGAGTCCCATGAAAATGATATCTACCAGCATCAAAATTCGCTTCAGGCTGATCTTGTAGATTATTAATAACACTTGAAGGAATCATCACTATCACAGGTCTATTTCCATTACTTGGCATTCTTCCAGCCCAAATCATCCCTTGAAATTCCAAATTTACCAAAGTCTCAACTGATTCTGCATTTAACAATCCAGGTTCGACCATAACCAAACTTTGACCATTCTCAAAAACTACTTCTGCATTACCATTGTTATATTCAAAGTCTGGCAAGTCCATCGAAACTCTAGCTCCTTCAGAATTTTCAACATTAAAATCATTATCAGTTTTTGACATATTCATTTCACCTCCATCTCTATAGCTAACTTGTTCATATTCCCAATTACTTGAAGCGTCACTGTATTCACTAGAACCAGAATCATATCCTTTGACTTTTTTTGAATAACTTTCCGGCATTTCATCACTGACAACTGTCCTCTCAGAAAAGTCCATTTTATAATCTTCTTTCCCCAACATTTGTCCAAACTTTGTCATAGATTCAGGCCCAACCTTTCCATCATTTTCTGCACCAGAATATTGTTGTGCCAGCTCAATTTGTTCTTCTGAAATACCTTTATCTGCTAAAGCCTCATTAACAATCTTCCAATCTCCACTACCTTTTCCATAACTCTCAAACCAACCAAAAACTTTAAAAATATCCCACATTTTCTCAAACACAGGTTCCAATTCTTGATAAACTTTATTTACTTCCGGGTCTTTATTCAATTCACTAAGATCATCTTTTGTCTTCGAAGCAACGGCTTTTAATTTTTCATTTTCGCCAATTTCAATTTCACTAATCTCATTAGTTCTTTTTTCCCTTAAATCTCGTAATTTACTTAAAATAACTTCTTTAATCTCACTAGATAATTTAGAACTAAATAATCTGGTAATAAAGTTGGACTCCTCTTTATCAACTTTTCTAATTTCTTCATCAGAAATAATTTTTTCAGAATCCTCATCATTTAAAACAGGATCCGCAACTTCATCTTCCAGCTCGCTTCTATCCGATCCCTCTTCAGGAGCTTTATTTTGAATCAACTCTACTTCTTTCCTTCTCAATTCTTGACCTAATTTTGATTCACCTTCACCCATGAAAATTAATTAGTAGGAATTATTTCGGGAGAACTATTTTCAACAATTTCCTTAACAACTTTTTTCCCAGCTCTTCCGCTAACAAATCTCAATAAAAGAGGAGAAAAAATCGTAGTGATTACAGAAAGCATCACAATCGAACTAAGCATATTTCTATCAAGAAGACCTTGAGCAGAAGCCGCATAACTTGCCGCTAATGTTGTAGTTAATTGTGTTGTTGAAAGAATTCCAAAAATTGCCGAATGAGATTTAGT
>CAYNUR010000014.1:0-15133 GCA_964400435.1 uncultured Candidatus Peribacteria bacterium | reverse complement strand
AACAAAGAGAAAAACTATTTCCAGTAGTAATAAAACATAGTTTAGATTAATCAATTACAATTGTACCAAGAGAGAAAATTGATGAAGTAAATATTCTCAATGCAACCAGGATTGCCAACACACTTTGTATCGGTGAACTAAAACAAAAACCATGTATTATTATTGTCGATGGTAAAAATAAACAGTTCTTCGATTCTGAATACCTAAACTTTATTAAAGGCGACAAGTACATAAAAAGTATTGCTGCTGCATCAATTTTAGCAAAAGTCACTCGTGATAAAATCATGTCATATTATGATAAGCTATATCCAGAATACGGATTCATAAAGCACAAAGGTTACGGTACAAGAGAGCACAGAAACATGATAAAAAAATATGGATACTGTGAAATTCATAGAAGATCTTTCAAACTAAAAAAATGAAAATAATAATTTCGGGAAATTATGGAGCAGGGAATATAGGCGATGAAATGATTTTAAATGGATTGATATTAAGTCTAAAAAGTATTAATTCAAAAGTTGAAATTACTGTGCTAAGTGCAGATCCAAAAGAAACAGAAAAAATGCATAATGTTAGGGCCGTACATAAATTTCCAGCTGGAATAAAAAGCTTCGCCAACTATATTTTAAAAACTGGAAAAGAAACAAAAAAAGCAGTGAAAAATTGCGATTATTTTATATTAGGTGGCGGCGGTTTATTCTCAAATTTAACATTTAGAGCAAATACTATTTGGGGAATACAAGCTGAAAAAGCAATTTCCTATAACAAAAAACTACTACAGCTTGGACAAAGCATCTCACCGATAGAAAACAAAGTCGTAAGAAGAATGATAAAAACAATATTCACTCATTCAGAAATAATATCAGTTAGAGATGAAGCTTCAAAAGAAAGATTAGAGGGGTGGGGGATTAGTAATGAGATTATTTTCGTTCCAGACTATGCATTTAGAATTCCTAAGCCAAAAGAGTTTAAAAGAGAAAAGAAGATTATCATTTGCCTGAGAGAAATATCCACAATTGATTCAAAATTTAAAAACGATATTTCAACCTTTTTAAAAGACCAAATTCAGAAAGGTTATCAATTAAAATTCATCAATTTCAAAAATGGAGAAGGATTTGACCTAAAATTACACAAAGAAATAGTCAAAGAACTTCCAGATAATAGTTATGAAATAATTACACCGGTGAGTATTACTGAATTATTCGAACACTTTTCAAAATCAGAATTAGTCCTCGGAATGAGATTGCACTCCGTGTTATCTGCAATAAAAACTCAAACTCCATTTATTGCAATTAGCTATTCAAATAAAGTAATAGACTTGTTAAAAACAGCAACATTAGAGAAATTCTCAATAGAGCAAACCAAAATCTCTACAAAAGAGCTTCAAAATAAAATGAATGAAATTGAAGCTAATAAAGATGAAATAACAGAAAAACTAAAAATAATTTCCAATAATTACTTAGAAGAACACTTGAAGTTCGAGGAAAAGCTTAAGAAATACTTCCAGCACGTTTGATAACGTCTTCCATTGTGAAACTGTGATTTTGAGTACCATTCTTCTCAACTACAAATGAAGCTACAGCACAAGCATACTGGCAACATTCGGAAAGAGATTTACTATTTGCCAAACCGTAAAGTAGTCCAGATCTAAAAGCATCACCAGCACCAGTTCCATCAACGAATTCATCAACATTATACGCTCCAATTCTTTTATTTTCTTCAGGAGTAAACAGTTCACAACCTTTACTCCCAAGTGTAATAATTACAAACTGTATATCAAACTTACTAATTAAGTCAGGAATTTGAACATTAAGTTTTTTAAACAGCAAACTATATTCATATTCATTTAAAACTAAACCTAAAGCCCCGCTTAATATTTCCTTTAATTCACCAACCTCAAACTGATTAACCTGTTGACCTGGATCAAAAATTAGCTTCAAATTTTGATTAATTGCTGAACGTGATAATGACAACATTCTTGCTGGCAAATCTGGTGAAACAATAGCTAAGTCATCTATTTTAGCGTTTTGAATTTCCATACAACCTTGAGTTTCAGACATTGCTCCAATTGAAAAAAAAGAAATCTGATTTTGCTCAGAATCACTTAAAATAAACGCTGCAGATGAAGGTTTACTGTTTTCTATGTGAATTAAACTTGTGTTAATACCCAAATTTTTAAAGTAGTTTAAATATTTGTCAGAATCATTACCAAGTACACCATATAAATCACATTCAAAACCAAGAAGATTAAGGGTATAAGCAATATTTGCACCGCAACCACCATAAAAAATCTTATGTTCACCAGCAAGAAACGAAACACTTAAACTAGTAAGATTTTCCGGATTTATATCATCCCTAAATCTACCAGCATATTTAAATAAATTATCATATGCTATCGAGCCTGTAACAATTATTTTCGGCATTTTCCTTGTTATCTAACAAAACGTCCTTATGTTCTCTCGAGTGGATATTCAGGTATTCATCAACATCCGCAAGATGACAATTTCTTACCTTTTTAGAAGCATCAATTAGACTATCAAACGACTCGCCACAGTCAGCCCAAAAACCTTCTAACACGTCATGGGTTAATGTACCTTGCTGCATGTAGAAATTATTAACATCAGTTATCTCAAGTTCGTTCCGATCAGAAGGCTTTAGGCCTTCAATAATATCAAAAACCTGAGGGTCATACATATAGCAACCTATTTGAACAAGATTAGACTTTGGCTTTTTTGGTTTTTCTTCAATGTTTACAATTTTATCACCATCAATTTCTACAACTCCATAAGAACTAGGATTACTAACCTCTTTAAGCAAAATCTTAGCTCCTCTTGGATGAGTTTTATACTCACTAACAAATCCAGAAATATCTTCTTCAATGACATTGTCACCCAGCAAAACAATAACTTTTTCATTATTTGCAAAATCCTTCGCTAATCCTAAAGCCTGGGCAATTCCACCAGCCTCCTCCTGTACTTCGTAAGAAATCTTCATGCCAAACTGAGAACCAGACCCTAATAACTCTAAAAAATCGCCACAATGTCCCTTACCGGAAACTATCATTACATTGGTAATTCCAGCTTTTTTAAGAGAATATAGAGGATAATAAATCATCGGCTTATTAAAAACAGGCAAAAGGTGTTTATTTGTGACTTTAGTTAGTGGATAAAGTCGACTTCCAGTCCCTCCTGCTAAAATAATTCCCTTCATAAATCTAATTACTTTGTTAAATTAAACAATAAAAAACACAAAAACACAATAGCTACTCAAGATAATCCCTCAGAGCTTCTTTCCAATTTCGTAAATCTGATAATTTAGTATTTTTAAGTATTGAATACCTTGGTCTTTTTGCAGGTCTTTTAAAATCCTCACTAGTCGTCTCTTTCAAATCTATATCAATAGACTTTATTTCAAATATTTCTTTAGCAAAATCATACCAACTGCAAACACCAGAATTCGTTAAATGATAAATTCCAGGTTTTTGATCACTTAATACAAAATTCTGAACAACATAACTGGCAAGATCTCTTGTAAATGTTGGCGACCCAAATTGATCATTAACAACACTTAGTTCATTTTTTTCTCTTCCAAGTTTTATCATCGTGTCAACAAAATTATTCCCCCCAGGACCATATAGCCAAGCCGTTCTAATAATATAGCTGTCATCCAAAGCATGCATAATTGCTTTTTCACCTTCTGATTTTGAAATCCCGTAATTATTCAGCGGGTTTGTCTCTGAATTTTCTTCATATCCAGATTCATTATTACCATTAAAAACATAGTCAGTACTAAAATGAATTAGCTTTGAACCAACCTTCTTACAACTTTCAGCAATAAGTCTTGGTGCCTCAGCATTTAAGGCCATAGCATCTTCCATATTTTCTTCTGCATCATCAACTGCAGTATATCCGGTACAATTAATAGTAATATCGGGATTGATTCTAAGAAGAACTTCATCAATTTTATCAAAATCAGTTAAATCCAATTCCTTTCTACCTAAGGCAAAAACTTCTGTAGTTCTAGCAACACCAGGTAAAAATTTCATAAACATTGAGCCCAATAACCCCGTTTTTCCAATCAATAATACTTTCAATCTAATTAATTAAATCCTTAACTTTTGCAACTAATGAATCTAGTTTTACTTCTTCTGCACTGTCAGTATTTCGCAACTTCCATTCAACAGAATCACTTTCCAATGTCCTATCACTAATTACAATTCTTAAAGGTATTCCAATCAAATCAGCATCACCAAATTTTTTACCTGGCCTCTCATCTCTATCATCATAAAAAACTTCAATTCCTTCACTTAGCATTTCTTCATAAAGTTTATCAGCTTTATTTGAGGTTTCTTCAGATTTTACAATTGAAATTAAATGAACATGACAAGGGGAAACAGTCATAGGCCAAACCAAACCATTTTCATCGTTAAACTTTTCAGCAATAACTCCCATTAGCCGACTAGTTCCAATTCCATAGCAGCCCATAATTACTTTCTCATGTTTTCCCTCATCACTGACATACTGATATTTGAAGGCATCACTAAATTTTGTTTCAAGAGGAAAAATATTCCCTACTTCAGATGCAATTACTGTCTTATACACTTTTCCACTTTCAGGATTAAGATCTCCCTTTTTAGCAACTTTAAAGTCGTAAAAGGTGTCTGGTCTTTTCACATCTCTATCAAAATTCACATTAATAGAATGAAAGCCAGTTTTATTAGTACCAGTTTCAAAGTTAACCATGCTTTCAACTGAATCATCTATGAACAAGTCAATTTCTTCTGGAAGATTAATAATTCCAGCATATCCAGTTTCTGCACCAGTCTTTTTCATAACCAATTCATCATTCGCTAGTTTAATATTTGTTGAATCCAAAATCTTCTTAAGTTTAATTTCGTTAATCTCATAATCACCTCTAATACACACAGCCACAAATTTTTCGTCATCAACTAAATAAAATAATGTTTTAGTAGTTTTTTTAGGGCTAATTTTTAGATGTTTACTCAATGCCTCTACACCAATTACGCCTTCAGCTTCAACATCTTTCCTCTCAAGCATGTCTTCAGATTCTAAATTCGGCGCTAATGCTGGAGCAACTTCCTTATTATAGTAAACATCCTTGACTTCATCATAAAAGAGTTCATCCTCACCAGTTTCACAAATGGTTTGAAATTCATGTGAGAATTTTTCAGTAAAATCACCACCAGACGCTAATGCGACAACCGTGTCATTACCAAGTCCTAACTGATTAAAAATTCTAAAATAAACATCTTTCGCATTTTCATAATATTTATCAAAATCATTCTGATCAGTATGAAAACTGTATAAATCTTTCATTCTAAACTCTCTTCCACGTAAAAGTCCAGATTTAGGTCTAGCTTCATTTCTAAATTTAGTTTGAATCTGAAAGATTGCAAATGGAAAATTCTTATAGCTAACTCCAAATTTTTGTGCAAGAGGAGTAACGATCTCTTCATGAGTTGAATTTAATACATACTCACCATTATTCTTTTCAATAGAAGCTGTATTCGCACCAGAAGCCTTATACAAAACATCAACTGTTTCAAATCTCTTAGTTTCTTGCCAATTTTCAATAGGGGATAGAGAAGGCATATAAACTTCACTTCCAATCTTTGAAATTTCATCTCTTACAATTTTTTCTATCTTGCTTAATACTCGTAGCCCAAGTGGCAAGTATGTATAAACGCCAGACATAAGCTTATCTACAAAACCAGCTTTGATTAGTAGCTGAGAATTAAGACTTACTTCATCCTTAGGTATTTCTTTACTTGTTTTTACAAAAGTATTTGAATATCTCATTTTTATTTAATTACTAAACTCTGGAAGTATCCAATGGTGTCATACTGACTTTCTTGTGCTTTCTTTCTTCCAAGTTATCAATAAGTTTTTTCGACCATTCCTCATTCTCTTTGTACCAATCAAAAGTTCTTTGAATTCCTTCAGTAAAATCCACTGAAGGCGTCCAGCCAAGATCTTTTTCAATTTTTGACGCATCTATAGCATATCTTCTGTCATGAGCTAATCTGTCATCAACAAAACGAATTAAGCTTTCATCTTTGCCGAGGAAGTCCAATAAAAACTTAGTGATTTCTAGATTTGTTTTTTCATTATTGCCACCAATATTATAGACTTCACCAATTTTAGATTTTTTTACAATCATATCAATTGCACGACAGTGATCAGTTACAAAAAGCCAATCTCTAACATTTTTTCCATCACCATAAACCGGAACAGGTTTATCTTCTGAAATTAATCTAAAAAAGTAAGGAATAAGCTTTTCAGGGAATTGATAAGGCCCATAATTATTACTACATCTACTAATCGTTACCGGCATTTTATAAGTCTCAAAATAGCTTTGAACTAATAAGTCCGCTGAAGCCTTAGACGCAGCATATGGACAGTTTGGAGAGATAGGAGTTTCTTCAGTAAAAAGATCTGTCGAATCAGTACCTAGATCCCCATAAACTTCATCAGTTGATATTTGATGATACCTTTTTACATTATTCAATCTAGATGCTTCAAGTAAGTTATGTGTACCAAGAATGTTAGTTAACACGAAAATACTTGGTCCGGAAATGCTTCTATCAACATGTGTTTCAGCTGCAAAATTTAAAACTATGTCGAATTTCTCAATTTCAAATAAATTTTCAATAAACTTTTTATCACCAATATCTCCCTCAAGAAATTTAACCTTATCCATAACCTTAGATAGATTATCTAGGTTCCCAGCGTAGGTAAGTTTATCAAGTACATAGATGTCATCTTCAGGATATTTTTCAGTATGGTAATGAACATAGTTACTACCAATAAAACCAGCTCCACCTGTTATTAAAGTTTTCATAGCTAGAGACTATTAATATATTCAGTATATTCACCTAAATCATAGATGTAATCATCATGATTGTAATTTACAGAAGAGACCGCTAAAAGTACAGCATCCTCAGAGAAATCAAAAAACTCACGATAATATTCTTTTTCCATTAGCAATGCATCATTTGGACCATTTAGTTCATATTCTTCCCATTTGTTACCATCGTAAAACTTTGCTTTAAGTTTACCCTTCAAACAAATATAGAATTTTTTCTCATTCTTTACTGCATGACCTCCTCGAGGAAGAGTCACATTTGTAACGTAATAAATTCTTTTTACCTCCCAATCAACAAAATTTTTAACCTCTAAAACTCCCAAATCTCCTCTGTCATCAGAAAAAAGTGGTAGCTGAATTTTCTTTAAGTAGTCCATTAAATATTATTCAATAGTTCTAATTTTTTCTTCTTCAATATAACATTCTAGAATATCACCTTCTTCAATCTTAAAATCACCTTTAAACCTTATTCCGCAATCATTACCAGATTTTAACTCATCAACTTCTTTATCAACTTTTCGTAAAGATAATATTTCTCCTGCACCAACGACATTATCTTCATCTTCATTTGTTACCCCTCTGATCACTCTCAACTTAGAATTCTTAGTAATTTTACCACTCAATATTCCACATCCAAGCACCATTTCTTTTTTCTTGGTCAAGAATATTTGTTTAACTTTAGCTCTACCAAGAGTTACCTCAACGACCTCAGGTTCAAGAAGACCACTTAAAATCTTTTTAACTTCTTCGATTAAGTCGTAAATCACACTGTAACTTTTTACTTCTACTCCTTCCCGTTCAGCAATCTTTTCAACATTTGGTGAATGCAGTTTCGTGTGAAATGCCATAACTACACCTTTACTGGCTGCAGCCATCATAATATCAGATTCAGAAATAGCACCAACAGCACCATGAATGATTTTAACAGCAACTTCCTCATCTTTAATTTTTGCAAGTGACTGTTTAATAGCTTCTAAAGAACCCTTTGCATCAGTTTTTAATACAATCTTTAACACTTTATCGGATTGAACCTGAGTAATTAACTGATTCATTCCAGACATTTTCTGTTCAGCCTCACGAGCTTCAATCAATTTAATTTCAGCAGATTTCATTTTCGCAGTTCTTTCGTCTTTTACCATCTGTAAAATATCTCCACTTTTTGGAGTTTCAGCTAGACCAGCAATAAAAACAGGTTTAGAAGGACCAGCTTTGCTTATAGCTTTTCCATTATGATCTTTCATTAATTTTACCCTTCCATACGTATTTCCTACGATAAAATTACTCATTACTTTTAAAGTACCAGTGTTAATTAATATCGTAGCAACAGGCCCGAGATTTTTATCAAGATGAGCTTCAACTACAGTACCAACAGCTTCTCGATTAGGGTTAGCTTTCAGTTCCTCAATTTCAGCAGTTAGGAGAATCATTTCTAACAAATCATCAATTCCATCACCAGTCAGGGCAGAAACATTAACAACTGGAGTACTCCCACCCCAATCTTCTGGTTGAAGTTCATGTTCGGTTAATTGCCCTTTAACCATGTCAGGATTAGCATTTGGTTTATCCATTTTATTCATAGCAACGATAATTGGAACCTCAGCTTCCTTTGCATGGTTTAAAGCTTCAATTGTTTGTGGTTTAACTCCTTCATCTGCAGCTACAACTAAAATTGCAATATCAGTAACCTTTGCTCCACGAGCACGCATCGCAGTAAAAGCTTCATGACCAGGCGTATCTAGAAATGTAATTTTCTTACCTTTCTTTTCAACTTGGTATGCACCAATATGTTGCGTAATTCCACCAGATTCGCCAGATACAACATCAGCTTGTCTTATAGTATCTAAAAGTTTCGTCTTTCCATGATCAACATGTCCCATTATTACAACTACAGGAGGTCTTTCTTCTAAGTCAGCAGAATCATCTTCTTTAACAAGATTTGTAATATCACCACTCATAATATCTTCTGAGCTTCCAACTTTTCTAATACGTTTAACTTTAACTCCTAAATCTTCTCCAATTACTTGAACAGTTTCAAAATCAATTTGTTGATTAATATTAGCTAAAACACCATTTTTCATTAATTCACCGATGATTTTTGCAGCAGTTAGGCCAGATTTTTCAGAAAACTCTTTAACACTAATTGTATCACCAATTTCAACACTACCTGAAGATTTTTGATCTTTTTCCCTATCACCATGGGATTTTTTCTTATCATCACGACCAGCAGTTTTTTTTCTTTGAGATTTAATAATTTCACGTTCTTGTTCTTGCGCAATTATTTCATCATAAATTTCTGCTACATCCTCTGATTCACTATTAGAATCTGAATTATCATTTGATAACTCTTCTAAAACTAATTCGGCAATTTCTTCATCAATCACTCGTGCCCTTGAAGACACTTCAAATCCAAGTTCATTTATTTTGACCTTAAGGTCCTTTACAGTTAAATCTAATTTTTCAGCTAACTCACTGAGTTTTGTTGACATAATAATATTCTTCAATAAAAAAGCAGCATCAGTCTACGCAAAATTTCAAATAAAGTAAAGAAGAGTGTATAGTTTAAAAAGAACTTAACAAAGCAATAAATGGAGACAATTTTGATAATGATGAGTCTAGTACTTTTTGCCGGAATTGGCTTTTTGATTTTAAGAATTAAAGAACTTCAGCAGCCTCAAGGAGAAAGTAGGCTAATGCTTGAGTACCTAGAATCAATTCGTAAAGAAATGCGAGAGAGTACTACTGAAAGTAGAAAAGAAACTCAAGAAAGATTAGATAAAATAAATGATAGAATTTCGCAAGGATTAGAGTTTTCATCAAAAAACCAACAAAAGCAATTCGCAGAAAGTTCAAAGATGATAAAAGAAATCACAGAAAAATTATCAGAAGTCAAAGAAACAAATAAGCAGGTCCTAAATTTTTCCGAAAAACTCCAAAGTCTAGAAAGTATTTTAAAGAATCCAAAGCAAAGAGGTATTCTTGGCGAGTATTTCCTGGAAACTTTGTTGGCACATGTTTTGCAGCCCAATCAATATCAAATGCAGTATTCATTTGAAAACGGAGAAGTAGTGGATGCAGCAGTTTTTTTCAAAGATAAAATCATTCCAATCGATGCAAAGTTTTCCTTAGAAAAATACAATAAAATCGTCGAAGAAAAGGACAATGCTCGGAAAGTAAAACTTGAAAAAGAATTTAAAATGGATATCAAAAATAGAATAGATGAAACTGCAAAATATATCCGTGCAAATGAAGACACTACTGATTTTGCATTCATGTTCATTCCTGCAGAAGGTATCTACTATAACTTACTTGTATATAAAGTTGGAACACTTGATATGAATTCACATGACTTGATCGAGTACGCATTCAAGAAGCACGTTATTATAGTTTCACCGACTTCATTTTTTGCCTACCTGGAAACTGTACTTCAAGGGTTGAAGGCTTTAAAAATGGAGGAATCTGTTAAAGATATCATAAAGAAAGTAGGGGACTTAGGTAGACATTTAAATTCATATGAAACTTATCTTGGAAAAATGGGTAACCACCTTGGTACAACAGTTAACATGTATAATAGCGCCTACAAAGAGTTCAAAAAAATTGATAAGGATGTTTACAGGATCACAGATGGGGATATTGGTGGTGAGATAGATCCTGTTTTTATAGACAAACCAAAACAAGAAGTCTAATATAAATGAGATATTAAACTATAGAATTATGAACTCAAAAACTAAAGCAATAGCAGCGTTTCTACTTATTGGTTCTGTTGTTGGAATTGTTACATTGAGTGCCTCAAATAGTAATCTTTTTCAAGGTTTCATTGGTCAAGAGGAAAGAAATCAAGGAGATCCAGAATCAGAAATTATCTTAATCGAAAACACTCTTTCTTCAGACCTTGAGCCAAAGTTAGAAGTTTCTCGACCACTTGAAGGTAATGAAGACATTATCGCCAATGCCACAATTGAAAATATTGGACCAGGAACTATTGAAAGCGGTCAAACTTTTACTTATACGATCTATATTAACGGAGAAGAGAGTTTTTCAAATACCGACTCTTACGTAAATATGGCTCCCGGAGACTCATTTAGCTTTAGCTATCCAATTCCTAGAACAATTCATGGATATGAGAACACTGGAGAAGTAGAGTTTAGGCTAGATGTTGATGAAGAAATAGAAGAAGCAGATGAATCAAACAATTCCATCGTCGTTAATTATGATTTTTCAGATCTAGAAACTGTAGAAAATTCTGAAGAAATAATTGAAGAATAGAAATAATTAAAAAAAGAGAGCCAATACTTTGGCTCTCTTTTTTGTAGATAATTTTTACTCTTCAGTTTTTTCAGTTTCTACTTTTTCTTCTTCTTCAGATGAAGAAGATTCTTCAGAGTCCCCTTTGATAGAAAGTCCAACCCTGTGCTCTTCTGGATCAATAGCAATAATCTTTGCGGTTACTTTTTCTCCAACCTTGATGTACTTTTCAGGGTCTGTTACTTCGTCAACTTCGTCAGTTAATTCACTTATATGAATTAATCCATTAATATCGTCGTCTAACTTAACAAAAGCACCGAAAGGTGTAACCCTATTAACAACACCTTCAATCATATTTCCAACTTTGAAGTTTTTAGCAGCCTCAATCCATGGATCAGGAACTAGTCTTTTCATAGATAGGCTAATTTTTTCTTTATCAATCCCAATAACAAGTACCTCAACTTCATCACCAAGTTTTCCGTAGTCGTTAGGGTCTTTAACGTGTCCCCATGCAATTTCAGATATATGAACAAGGCCTTCAAGACCATTGAATGTAACAAAGATACCAAAGTTAACAATACCACTAATTTTACCTTTAAGCTTTTGACCAACTTCAAGTTTTTCAAGAGCTACTTTACGTTTTTCTGATTCAGCAGCTTTCTCAGAAAGGATTAGCTTGCCTCCATCTTTATCAAGATTGATAATCTTAACATGTAAAGGTATTCCAACCAGTTTTTGTAATCTAGCATAAATTTGTGCAGAATCAGCACCATTTACACGTGGATAATGTAATGGAGCAAGTTGTGAAACTGGAATGAATCCTTTGATTCCATCAACATTCATCAGTAGACCACCTTTATTCGCTTCATTTGCTGAAACTTCAATGACTTTTCCTTGATCATAGGCATCAATGAAGTTATGCCATGTCTTTCTTTGACTAGCTTTTCTAAGTGACAATACTACAAGGCCATCTTCATTTTCCTCTTCTAAAACATAAGCTTCGACATCATCACCAATCTGCAGATCTTTAACTGTACCAGCACTATCATGTGCTTCTTGACCTGAGATAATTCCTGAAGCCATACCACCTAAATCAACTAAAACTCTATTTTTTTGAATGTTAACAACAGAACCTTCAACAAGCGTTCCAGGTTTAGGAATATGAATCTCCGGTGCATCTTTCATTAAGTCCTGCATCACAGAACTTTCTGTATAAGTAACTTGCATAAACCATTCAAGACGGGATCTTATTAGTATGAGCTTGCCATCAAAGTGAAATCCATCTTGAAAATACTCCACAAACCAGACAAGCTTATGGAGTATAAACTTTTTATTGACTTAGAGTCAAGCTTTTGACTTAACTAAGTCAACGTCATCACCCTTTTTTACAACCTTGATGCTATCACCTTCTTTAATCTTGCCATCAAGAAACTTAGCAGTAAGTGGATCCTGTATTAGATCTTGTATAGCTCTTCGCACTGGTCTTGCACCATATTTTGGGTCGAAGCCTTTTTGAGATAAAACATCAAGAGCTCCATCTGTTATGTGTAGGCTAATTTTCTTACTATCGAGTCTCTTCTGTAATTGCTCAGCATGAAGCTTCACAATTTCAACAATATTTTCGTGTGTCAAAGCGTGGAAAACAATAGTTTTATCAACTCTATTTAAGAACTCTGGTCTAAAATGTGACTGAAGATCAGAAAGTATTTCCTTTTTGACTTCATCAAAATCATGTTCAGCTCTAGTGACGTCATCCTCGGCAGTATTAAATCCGATTGGAGCAGCTTTATCAGTCAAACGCTTTGCACCAATATTTGAGGTCATAATAATGATTGTATTCTTGAAGTCGACTTTTCTCCCTTTTGAATCAGTAAGTTCACCATCTTCTAAGATTTGAAGTAGTAGATTGAAAACATCAGGGTGAGCCTTTTCAATCTCATCAAAAAGAATCACACTATATGGCTTTGTTCTAACAGCTTCAGTTAATTGGCCACCATCTTCGTACCCAACATAGCCTGCAGTTGCTCCCACTAACCTAGAAGTGTTATGTCTTTCCATGAACTCACTCATATCAATTTTAATCAAGGCATTAGGATCATTGTAAACTTCTTTAGCAAGGGTTTTTACAAGCTCTGTTTTTCCAACACCTGTTGGCCCCATAAAGATAAATGAACCAATCGGTCTTCTTTCATCTGAGAATCCAGCTCTAGATCTACGAATTGCACTAGAGATTGCTTCAATTGCTTCCTCCTGACCAATAATAGATTTTTTCAATGAAATCTCTAAATTCTTTAGCCTAGAAATTTCATCTTTAACAAGCTTTGTTACCGGAATTCCTGTTGAGGTAGCCACTACATTTGCAATATCTTCAGCCTTTAACTTCTCTCTTTTATCTCTAGGAAGTTTTATATATTTTTGTCCTTCAATTTCCTTAATAACCTCGAGCTCCTTATTTCTTAGTTCTGCGGCTTTTTCATAATCCTGTCTCGAAACGCATGCTTCCTTTTTCTTAATGATGCTCGCAAGTTTTTTCTGAAGTTTTCTTACTTTGTCGTTATTGGTTTTTGACTTGATTCTTTTTCTTGCGGCAGCTTCATCAATTAAGTCAATAGCTTTATCCGGAAGGAATCTATCGGGAATATACCTTTTCGAAAGTTCAATAGATGAATCGAGAGCTTCATCTTCGATAACTAAGTTATGGTGATCTTCGAAAGATTCTTTAATTCCCTCAAGTATTCTAAGTGAATCTGAATCATTAGGTTCATCAACCGTAACCGGTTGAAATCTTCTTTCAAGAGCAGCATCTTTTTCAATGTTTTTTCTATATTCTGAAATTGTAGTTGCCCCAATAACTTGCACCTTTCCTCTAGATAACGCTGGTTTTAATATGTTTGCAGCATCCAAACTTCCTTCTGCACTACCAGCTCCAATTACCGTGTGTAGTTCATCAATAAATAATACTACATTGCTTTGAGAAGCAGCTTCCTCAAGGATTTGTTTAATTCGTTCTTCAAATTCACCTCTATACTTAGTTCCTGCAACTACAGAAGCCATCGATAGGGAAAGTAGTCTTGTGTCAAGCATATCTTCTGGAACATCTTCGTTTGCGATTGCATATGCAAGTCCTTCAGCAATTGCAGTTTTACCAACACCTGGTTCACCAATAAGAACAGGATTGTTTTTAGTTTTTCTAGAAAGAATACTTATAACTCTTTCAATTTCTTTTTCTCTACCCACGACTGGCCCCAGTTCTCCCTCCTTTGCTTCAATTACGAGATCACTAGAGAAATAGTCTAAGGCTGGTGTACCTGTAGGAGCTTGTTTGTCATCTTTCTTTTTCTTTTTATAGTCTTTTTTCGCATAAGGTTCTTTATTTTGATTTCCCAAAACTCCTTGGAGTCCTGTTAGGAAAAATTCAATTGGATTTACCATTTGCTGGTTGGGTTTTTGAGTTGGCAAAGTCGATGTTCCTGAATCATTACCAGTATTTGGAACTTGTTTTGCACGTTCAAATATTTCAACAATCTGATCCTTAATATCATTAGGAGACACCTTCATATTTTCCAAGATAACAGTAGCTGCCGTGTTATTTTGATTTACGAGCGAAAATAAAAGGTGTTCAGTTCCAACAAATGAATGACCATTTTGATGTGCAACTTTTACAGCTTCTTCAATAACTTCTTTAGCAAAGCCACTTAAGCCACCAGGTTTGTCAGCTTTTGCAGGTAGGCTTGTTCTGCCAACTGTCTTTAATACTAAGTTTACATTGTCCAAGGATACTCCAAAATTCAATAAAATTGATGACCCAAGCGAGTTCTCTTGAGTAAGTATGCCAATCAAGATGTGTTCAGTACCTACATAGCTTAATTTTGCTTCCTTAGCTTTTTCTTGTGCAACAATTAATGCCTTTTTTGCCTCTTTTGTGAATTTATTGAAGTGTGAGAAGTTGGACATAGTTTTTATTTTTAACTTTTTAAATCTAATAATTCTATCATATATATCGTGC
>CAYNUR010000013.1:0-15477 GCA_964400435.1 uncultured Candidatus Peribacteria bacterium | reverse complement strand
AACTAAAATACAAAAAAGATTTAAAAATAAAAGACATCGCTAAGAAATTAAACAAAAGCGAAAACGCAATTAAACTAAGGCTTTCAAGAGCAAGAAAAAAACTCAAAACACTCTAGTCCTCATCAAATTCTTCCAAAATCACTTCAACAATCTTCTCCTTACCATCATGAAGAACTTTCAATTCAACAACTTCTCCAACTGTTTTTGAAGCAATTAAACGCGCAAAAGAAACATCTTCCTCAAGCTTTTCACCATCAATCTCTAAAATAATATCATTTTCCTCTAATCCAGCCTTATCCGCAGGCGAACCAGGCACAACAGCCAACGCCTCAGGATCATCTCCTTTTATCAACAAAACTCCATAATCCACATCTAAATTATTTGCTTCTTGCAATCTTTCAGTTACAGGAAAATACCTCACCCCCAGAAAAGGTCGAATAATTCGGCCATTTCCTTTTACAGAATCTACAACTTTTTTCACTACATTTCCCGGCAAAGAAAAGCCGATATTTTCTCCACTAGCAACCGCCACATTGACACCAATAACTTCTCCACGACTATTCAAAAGTGGACCACCTGAATTCCCAGGATTAATCGCCGCATCAGTCTGAATTAGACTCTCCAACTGTTCAGAATTTCCGTAACCATCACCAGCAATAATTGAGCGGGATAAACCTGAAACAACACCAACAGAAACAGAATTAGCAAATTCTAAAAGAGGATTACCTATCGCAATCACAGTCTGACCAAGCTTCAACTCTTCCGAATCGCCAAATTCCAAATAAGGCATTTCTTCTTCAGTCTCAATTTTTAAAATCGCAATATCATTAAAAGGATCTTTAGCAATCACTTCAGCTGGATATTCATCAAGCCCAACAAAGACAATATATTCAGCATCTTCATCATCAACCACGTGTTTATTAGTTACCACAAAACCATCTTCAGAAACGATAAAACCAGAACCACCACCAACCTCACGACGCTGAGTACTATTCGCTTGATTACCAAAAATAACTGGGACGTCTTTTTCAATAACAATGGAAACAACAGCAGAATTAGATTTTTCTACAGCACCTACAATCAAATCCTCTTCACTATAAATCCCATCAACATTTCTAACATCACTAACTTTTTCAACAAATTCATTCTGCATTTCAGAATCAATCTCTTCAAGATTTTGACTAGTCGGAATAAAATAACTCTGCCCAAAGAAAAGCACTCCAGCAGAAACAAAAAACGCCGTAATTCCCCCAGTCAAAACTCCAACTAAAATACTTTTATTCATAACAATTTTCAGTTAAAGAATTTCTATTAAATATTACGCAAAAAGTTTAATAAATCTTTCATCAAAGGATAAGAATAATTTGCTAATTTTCTTCCCCAAGATAATACATCAATAACATTTGATTTTTTAACGGATTTCAAAAAGTAGTATAATGCAAGGAAGCAAGGAGAAGGGATGAGCTGTATTATAAATACAGCGATTGACCGACGACGCAGTCTGACGCGGCAGTATGCTGCTTTTTGTAATTCGTTCCATTAACTACAACCATTCATCAATATATCTCTGAACATCAAACTTCCTCTTACATCCATTCAAATTCATATAACGAATCTTCCCAAAAATATCACGTTCCGTCCAAGCTCGATCATGAACTCCACCAATACTCCAAGCAACTCCTACGTAACCATTCGGATCACGTCCATCAAGTTCATATTTATCATTCAAATAAATCGCAATCTCCATTGCCTCTTCGGGGGATTTAGTCCATTCAAAGATTTTCTTACACCAATACATCCTCATGTACCCATGCATTTTCCCAGATTTCACCATCTGCATTTGTGCAGCATTCCACAAATCCTGATGAGTTTTTGCTTCCTCAAATTCCTTTAAAGAATAGTTATATTCGCGCTGATCCTTTCGATGTTCTTCCAAAGTCTTTTTCGCCCAATCAGGAAAGCCTTCGAAAGAATCATAGTCTTCATTATAAAAACAATAATTTTCCGCAAGTTCTCTTCGCACGATCAATTCTTCTAAAAAAGTCTCATGACCTTGTGCCATTAAAGCCACTTTTTGCGCAGAAATATGTCCAAAGTGTAAATATGGTGATAAATCAGAAAGAACATCAGCATTAGGATCATTTCTTTTTTCAGAATAGTCCTCAGATTTATTTGATAAAAAATCTGACAAAACTTTACTTGCAGCTCTTTCACCTGGTTTTAACCAATCAACTGATTCAACTTTCTTATCAACCTTTAGAAAATCCTCAACTTCTTTCCAATCAATTTTCGGAACTTTCCCTTTCCATTTTTCCTTAATTTTTCTCACATTTGGAAAATCGTCCAAAAACTCATCCAATTTCTTATGAATTTTTGGACGAATAGTATAAGCACCATATTCTTGCTTGGGAGAAGCTTCCCAAACCGGCACAACATTTCGAGCATCAACTTCATAAAAAGGAACATCCAAACTTTTTTCTAACTTATCACGCCAAGATCTAGGCAATTTCAAAGGTGTAAAATCAGTAACAACACACCCAACTTCATTATCTTCAACAAACTTATTAATTTCTTTTTCAGGATCTCCAAGAAGCATGTAAAAAGGAATATTCTTCTCTTCTAAATCCTTGATCAACTCCTTAAAACCTTCAATCATAAAATGGTGCTGCCTCCAAGCTGAATCCAAAAAAGTTTCCGGCAAAACATAAACAACAGCCATCGGAACTTCCCATTGTTTTGCACATTTCTGAGCACAAACAAAAGCCCAATTATCACGCATTCGCCTCTCTCGATCCATCCAATAAATCACTGGACCAGAAGAATAATCTTTTTTATTTAATTTTCTAATTCGTTTTTTATTCATTAAACAAATGATAACGAAAGTTCAAAAATATTTCATCTAAAATGATTCAATCGACCAAGTTTGTACTGGTTAAAATTTACATTAAAGTCAGTTTTACCAACTTTAATAAAAGAAGAAGTGCAATACAAGGAAGCGCCAGAAGGAGTCAATTGAGCCGCACTAAAGTGCGGTGATTGAGCAACTGACAAGCTAACGCCGTAATGCGCTCCTTCTTTTATTAAAGAAAAAGGGACAGAATTATCTGCCCCTTTAACCCCCTTTTCCTATGTAATATAATCGTACACGAAGTAATTATTCTGCTTTTTCAGCCGCAGCAGGCCTTTCACCATCAAACACTTTCATTCCATTTCCTCTCATCTCTTTCCCGAATTTATGCTTCATTTCAAATCCAGCTTCCTCCATCAACTCCTTAGCACCTTCATAGTCACCAGACTCTTTTAATTCATGAGCTTGAACCATAACTTGAAATTTCTCTTCATTCATTTCTTCTGCAAACCGAGAATCCTCAGGAACAGTTGCTAAAAACGCTTCATAATCACCTGATTCAATCGCCGCTCTTGTCTCCTCACTTCCTTTTCCAAACTTATGTTTTTTCTCAAAACCAGCTTCTTCCATTAACTCCCTAGCAGCTTCATAGTCACCAGACTCCTTCAATTCATGAGCCTGAACCATAATTTGAAACTTCTCTTCACTCATTTCTTCACCAAATGGAGAATCTTCAGAAACAGCTTCTAAGAATGCCTCATAATCTCCTGACTCAATTGCTGATTTTACTTCTTCATGATTTTCCATCATCGGTCCTTTTCCTCGATGACCATGAGGCCGAATACCAAGTTCATCCATAATTTCTTTCGCACCTTCAAAATCTCCAGATTCTTTTAACTCATGTGCTTCTTGTAACAAAGAAAAATTTCCTTCATTTATTGATTCAAGCATTCTAGAGTTCTCTGGAACTAATTCCACAAATGCAGAATAGTCACCTGATTCAATCGCCGCATGAACTGCATCACGATTTTCAGAATTTGTACCACCAGCCGCAAAGGCAGTAGCAGTTGTCACAGCAACAGCTCCCACCACAACACCTAAAGTTGATAAATTTTTTGATAACATTTTAATCATTTAGATAATATAGGTTTTGTAGGCCCTACATCATCTAATACGTTCCTCAGGAGGATTTTCTTTCATTTTTTTTAAAACAACCGGACCTGGCTTAACAAAGTTCTTTTCCCAGGGTTTTACTTCATGGGCTTCAAAAATATCTTCAGAAACTTTTACTCCAATAATTCTAATTCTCGAACCATTCTTGATAATTAAATGAAAATCTTTTGGCAACTTTGGATTTCCTTTAATAACAATGTTCCATTGTTTACCAGTAAAATCTTCAAGCTTAACTTTTTGTCTATCTTCAACATCAATAATTTCACCAGCAAGCAAACCATTGTTTGGCTGTGTCCACCTTTTCAAGTCTTGCTCAAACCCAAGCTTGTGATAAGTTTCAAAATTGCTCAAAACTCCATTTTCTACAGTTTGCCCAATTCCAACTGCAAACATCGTCCCCCCCAACGATCCTACAATTAAAAGAGCAACAATCATAATAGTTGAAAATCGATATCTATAACCTTTTGAAGTATGTCGATAATTGAAGTAACCCAAAATAATAAAAACCGCAAACAGTCCCAACCAGAAATAAGGCAAACTATCTAAAACAAATCCTAAGCGAGTTTTATTCAAATAAAGATAAATTTGCCAATCAGTAGATTTTATCAAAAACAAAGAAACTGCAATCGTTAAAGAAGCGAACAAAACAGCAATAACTAAAACAAACCACCAAGCATATTTTTTCACTAAACACTCCCATTTCGGAGTAGGCTTAAGCTCTTGCTCATGAATTTTTTCCAACACTTTTTTGCTTAGGTCTTTTGTCATTTTAGTTGCTCAATTTGATATTATTCTTTAAAAGTAATTTTCTAAATTTTGATTTCGCACGGTTAATTAATGTAGCTACTGTCCCCATAGGTTTACGCAAAATATCAGAGATTTCTTTATAATTTTTATCTTCTAGAAACTTTAAAATCAAAACATCTCTATATTTTTTCTCTAACTTATCAAGAATTTTCTTCAATTTCTTATTTTCAAACTTTCGATGTAAATCATCTTGGATATCAAGTTCAGATTTCAAGCATTCAAATACTTTTTCACTATCTTCAGAAGACAAAGTTTGAGGTCGACTTTTTCGCTTTCTGAATGAACTAATTGAATGATTATATGTAATCCGATAAATCCATGAAGAAAACTTTAAATCTGGATCAAAAGAATTAAGATTTTGATAAGTCTTAATAAAAACCTCTTGTAAAATATCTTCAGCTTCTTCAGTAGTAACTTTGCCTAAACGCATTATATAAGCAAAAAGTTTGCGCTCATAACGTTTCATTAAGTAAAGGAATTTTTCAGAATCCTCTAGCGTCAACTTTACCAACTCTTCATCTGATTTTTCCGAAAATTCAGCTTTAATAATGACATAGTTAGGGGTCGCATTTTATTATACGCAAGTTTGGGGTAATTTATTTCAAAAAAGTTTTTTAAAAAGTGCTATATACCCAAATCTCACAAATGGAGAGTGACATAAGACCATCCACAACCCCCTCCCTCCTCGGGGAAAACAAGAAAAATCTATCAAACAAAGATTAAAATTTCTTAAATTTTCTCTTAAAAATTTCAAGGCCACCACACGGTCCAGTTTGAAATTTTCTTCACAGCTTAAGGTACGCATTACTACTTTATGCAAATTCTACTTTCTTACAAATTTAACCACGACAACTACTCCCAAAACCACCAAAATTGCTAAACTTCCAAAAAGAAAAATCCTTCCTCGATTATCCAAATACCTAATATCCAACTCATTATTAACACTCCCAAAACGGTCATCCAATTTATCATTAATAGGGTTTCCAATAGACATTTTCACCTCAATTCCTTCAGGAGTAAAACTAAAACCTAGCGCACCACTTTCAAACAGTTCAAGTTTTTCTTTAATTTCCTCTACACTATTTTCATTATCAATTAATTCTACAATTGTAGTAAATTTATCGGTTTCATCATTGGAAAATTTGTCTGCAATTTCACTCAACAGATAAGGCTTTTCAGCTTTCTTAGAATCAAAATAAATCTCTCCATCCTCAATAATAAATTCTCCATCCATGAAAGTTTCTGGAATATTTCGATAATATTGTTCCACATTCTCTAATGTCCCATCAAAATCCGGTAATGATTCTGCTAAAACCATCGCCTCATACAAATAATCCTTATGTAAATCATAGTAATTTCTAATCCTCCAATTATTTACAATAAATTCATCTTCAATTGCTTCACTATCCCAATTAACAATCTTAGAGAAATCTGCAGTTGCAAGAACATGATGCTCATCACCAATATAACTAAAATTACGAGCAAGCTTGTCAAAGTCTTTATTAAAATCTTCCTTGCTCGAATCAATCAATCGGTTAATTGCAATTTGCGAAACTGAAGCATAAAAATTTCCATCCAAGAAAACATAATAAATATTCACAAATCCAGTTGGAATAAGGAAATATTCAACTTCATTGTAAACATTTCTAACTGGCTCACTTTTCGAAACCGAAAACAAACCAAAACTCTCATCCTGATATTCTGACCCAAAAGCTTCAAAAACTTTTTTCAAAAAATCCTCAGCATGTTCCTGATTCTCCAATTTAAATCCAAACCAAACATCAAGATCAGCTAAATCATTAAAACTAAAAGTATTATCACCTCCAATTCCTAAAAAAATCTCATCACCAACAAAACCAAGCGGATCCAAAGATTCTAAACCAAATTCCTCTGCAATATCATCTCTTACATCATATCCATCCTCTTCTTCAATAAAATCAAACATTTCATCAATAGAGAATTTAGCAGCGAAGTTAATTGCACCTAACCTCCGACCATCAAAAATTGTATCAATCTGCGTATCCGCTCCAGAACCAAAAGCAGCCTTCATCAAATTATATTCACTTTGCTCAATCAAAGGCAGAATCAAAGTATGAAACATAATCTTATCTGAAATCACAAAACTAATACCAATTGGATCAAAAAATTCAGTAAAATAACTTTGATAATCTTCAGAAAATCTTTCATATAAATCTTTTTCAGCCGCATTTATCTCGTCAATTTCAACACGATTTACAGGAGTAATTTCCCAAATATTTCCCCATTCTTCGTGATTTACAATTCCATCCTCAATAAAATATTTATCCTCTTCATAAATTGAATTTTTTCGAATATATCCTTCATCCATAATTTGACTAATGCTTTCTGGCCACTCACCAGTAATTTTCAAATAAGCAAAAGAAACATACTGCAAATTTTCCAAAGCTCTCACAACTGTATTTCTTCTTCTTGAATTTATCCTATATTCAGGACCCGTTAGCTTTCGAATCAAAGACTCAGACAAATAAACCATTCCATCTCGACGACTTTCCAAACTTGCCAACATGAAATGAAAATCTTTCTCGTCCGACAAACGACTTTCTTCATCAACATAAGTATCTTTTATCTTTGCCAAATACTCTTCATTAGTAGCAACAACAGTGTAATCCCCAAGATCTGTAGAGATCACTTCTTTATCTTTCAAGAATTCAAATCCACTCTTCAAATCAGAACTCTTAAATTTCAAAATTAAAGCAAAATCTGTCCCAAATACAAAAGATAAATCTTCACTAATAAAAGCCATTTCATCAAGACCATTTAGTAAAAAATCATTATTCGGCAAATTTAATTCCGACATCATTTTTTCACGAAGCTGTGTAACCGATGCCATTGTGTACAAATCTGTTCCAAAAGTTTCAAACAAGTCTAAAGCCAATTCTTCTAATTCTAAATATTTAGTTGGCTCCTCAAAATAAACAAATAAGTTATCTGATGGAACTAATTGAGAAATTTTTGGAACATCAAACTTCTTACCTTCAACCATTTCTTCCCAGGGATGAGGACGAATATCAACTGGCAAAATTTCATCAATATCAAAATATTCAACATCACCAACTTCACTCGAAAAACCTCTATCTTCCCCAATAGAACCTAATTGTAAACTTTCATCAATAGCAACTTCTCCAGTCAAAATATCCAAATCATTTCCCAAAAAACTATTATAAAAAGCCCCATTAAATCCACCATTTAAATCTACATTCAAAGCCGTATTCATGACATCCCATTCAAAACTCCAGCTTGTACGATTATCCAAAGGGTCTTCTTGATGCTCCAACATCGCCTGTGCCATTTGAGAAATTGCATCCTGTGGAACTACATTTTCATAATCAAAAGTTTCCACTGGCTGAAGCAACTGTGCAAAAACCATCTGAGGAGATAAAAGTGCAAAAATCGTAAAAAGAGCAATAATTTTTTTCATAGGAAATTGGATTTAATATCTAAATCATCTTAATACAGCTTCCCTACATACTCAAACTTTGCTATTCTCAGAAACTAGGTTTAAACTATGATAACTAAATTGCTGATAAAAAAACTTTATATATATAAGTCATGCAAATGGCTACATCACAAGTAATTTACTCATTATAAAATGGACGAAATCGAAAAAATACATAAACAGGAGTCGGAAAAATACAATTGGCTTCCAGACTTTGTTTATGGAGGAATTGATGGAGCAGTAACAACTTTTGCCGTTGTCGCTGGTGTCGAAGGTGCTTCACTTTCTGTACCAATCATCCTAATCCTTGGAGTTGCAAACTTAATCGCAGACGGTTTTTCTATGGCAACAGGAAAATATCTAAGCGACCGAGCGAATCAAGAACAATACCAAAAAATCTTTCAAGCAGAAATGGAACACATCAAAAAGAATCCAGATTCTGAAAGAAAAGAAGTTGAAGACATTTTAAGAAAATATGGATTCAAAGGTAAAAAGCTAAAATGTGCAACAGGTGTCTTTACATCAGACGAAAATGCTTGGGTAGACCTCATGATGAGAAATGAGTTTAACCTTACACAAGAGAACATCAGCCCTATTAAAGGAGGGTTTTTCACTTTCATTTCTTTCGTAGCAATTGGAGTTATTCCACTTATTGCCTACATTTTCCGACCAATATTAAATTGGGACACTGACCAAACATTTGTTGCCACAATTTTCGCAACTCTTATCGCACTATTTTTAGTGGGAACAATTAAGTCCAAATTTACAACAAGAAACTGGTTCATTTCTGGTCTTGAAACTTCAGCAATCGCAGGATTTGGAGCAGCAATTGCCTACACAATCGGATTTTTATTAAGAGGATTAGTTGGGTAGTCTAACTAATTTCACTAATAAAAGGTCTTAATTCTTCTAATTCTAGATTTTTAATGCCTGCAACAGAAAAAAGATATTCTCCCTGTGTTGAAAGACTAACAAATGCTGGAATAATTTGTTTTAAATCAATAACTATAGTGTGAGTTGATTTATCTGGTTCATTTAATATCAATAAACCTTCTTTAAACAACTCAAACAATTCCATATAAATAGAAAGTTTTTCATAGGTGATTCCTTGACCAGCTTTTAGCTTTGTTTTTGACAAATTAAACGCACAAGTATCTGAAAAGATCCTGATATAAACAATCTGTCTATAACTCAACTTATCAATTAAATTCAAAAGTGCATTAAGCTGGTTTATAGACAGATCAGGATCAAAAACTGCGTCTGAAAAAATTTTCGCATAAAAAGGTAATTTCTTCTGCTCAATCTCATCTCTAGCTTTCAAGTTAATATTTTCAAACATATCTTCCGCTTCACAAGAAGGTTCCATCTCAGAGTGCCAAATATCATCACGGGGTTTCTCACCTTCTTCAATCCTTTTTTTTATCTCAGCAAAAGCAAGAGTTGATACAGTAGACATTCTTGAAATCTCTTTATTTGACAGCTGTCTTCTTAAAAAGTCAGCTATCATCATGCTAAAAACACTAAAACCCATAGCTTGCATAGGAGATTCCGCCAAAAAAGTAATTGCATTCACGAAACCTGCATCACTATACTTACTACCCAGTTTTAAAAATCTTTTAGAAGCTTTCATCAAATTATATTCTTTAAGAAATTCTTAGTTCGAATTATTTTCAGGAACTTACTTTTCCTTCTTAACGCCACCTTTTTCCTCACTATTTCTATTCTTTAACAAATCTTTTAGATCAATTCCCAATGTTTTTTGCAAACCTTCCAACATCCCACCCATTTTCGCGCCTCCATCAGAAGAAGTCATTAAATCCAATAAATCCTTCGGCTTACTTTCTCCTGTTTGGATAACTTTCATTTCAGCATCTTCATAAGCTTTTGCCACAGCAACACCTACATCTCGATCTTTCTCAATAAATTTCTCACCAAGTAATGCAAAGAGACCTTCTTCTTGAAACCGAGAAAGTGCATCTGCCAATTTTTCTTTTGCTTCAGCTTCAGCCAAACCTTTATCTTTAATAGCTTGAGCTTCACCAGCACCAATTGCAGCAGCCCGATCACCAATACCTTTACCTTCTAAAGTTTGAGATTCTCTTTCACCTTCTGCCACTCTAATCCTTGATTGTTTCACACCTTCCGCTTCTTCAACTTTCGCAGAAGCCTCAATTCTTTTAAGTTCAACTTCTTTTACTTTCGCAACTGCCATTTCTTTTTCAGTAGTAACTTTCTTTTCTTCTTGAATACTTTGAGCAGCTTGCTCATTAGCAATACCAACTTGTTTCTTCCTCACAGCATCACGAGTTTCAGTAGTTTCAAGTGCCATAATTTCTTCAATATCAGCTTCTTTCTTTGCATTAATTTGAACAAGTTTTGCCTCTTTCTCATTTACCGCAACTTCCTCATCAGATTTTCTTTGAATAAAGGAAGAGTGTTTTTTCATAATCGCAGTAATAATTCTTTCGTTTGAATTTTCATCATCAGAAATATCCATAAACTCAATATTCAAAACATTCACTCCCCAAGCCTTCACATGAGTTCTAACTTCATGCAAAAATGATTCTCCAAGAACAGACCTTTCAGTCATAATCGCCTCAATATCATTTGAAGCTAGAATCTTTCTAACCGCACCACGCAAAACTTCTAAAAGCTCATTATATAAATCCTCAAAACCAGAAACCCTTTGAGCAGATTGAGCAGCATCAGCAGCATCAATTTGAAAAAAGGCCGTTACATCAACTTGAAAAGGAGCTTTCTTACTATCATAAGCTCTATACCCTTCCAACGGAATCTTAAAAATTGAAACAGGAATTCTTTTAGAATCGACACCAAAAAATGGAATCCAAGAAGGAATTTTATAATAAACATTCCCTGTTTCCGTACCTTTTCCATAAACAACTGTATCTTTACGTCTCTGAACAACATGTACTTCATCCGGCGAAATAACAACACGCCATAAAAGAGCAACCAAAAGAGACACCCCAATCACAGCCCCAACAACAATAGAAATAATCAAAAAGATTTCCATAATGTTAAAATTTAAAGATCTTAGTGATTCAAAATAAAAGAAATAAAGACAAAAAGTCAAGCAAAGCCCATAGAAGGTCAGATTTAAAACAAATCTACTTCCAGGAAATCATTGCAAAAACGGTCATTATTCAAGGATACAAGGAAGAGACAATTGAACTGCACAACAGTGCTGCGATTAAGCGAAGACGCATTCGACGCTGCAGAATGGCCGTTTTTGCAATGATTTTAATATTGGTCACGTAAAAAGCCGCCCCTCCAAGTAACCAAATAATCCAAAACATCCACATATCCAGCATAACCATTCCTAAAATCCTGCACCCTCCATTTAAACAAATTGACTCCATCTTCAGAAATCAATCTTCTATACCCAAAGTGCAAATGTGGACCTGTAGAATAACCCGTGTTTCCACCCCAGCCAATTAAATCTCCCATATTAACGAATTGACCATTACTAACCGCCACACGACTCAAGTGTGCCAAAACACACTCCGAAGCTTTTAAGGCATTTCGAATCTTAATGTGTAAACCATAACCACCATCCTGACTATTTCTAACAATAACTTCTCCATGCATTGGCGCATAAATCGGAGTACCAATCTCCAAATCAAAATCAATACCATTGTGTCCCTTCAAACCAAACTTCTTGTACCTAGAGGCATCTTCTCCAAATCGCTGATTAATTTTAGGCCGAACTTGCTTTCCATTTCGAAGCTCATTCTGTATAGGTGATAATAAAGCCATCCCCCCAAGGTTAAAAATACATTTTCAATTTATCACAGCAGAACCAGATTGTCAGATTAAGATCTAATTAAAAAAGATTTCTCCTTGAAAATTTTTACTACGATAAAACCGACCAGCCTTATCCATTAGCATTCCTTCAATTAATTCTTCTCGATCCAGAATTTCCACAGCTTTTTCAAAACCAGAAACAAACAAGGCCGTAGAATAAGCATCAGCCCAAAATGCATTTTTTGATTGAGTAAAAACAGCTAACATTTCTTGATTAGGACGATTAGAATTCGCATCGATTAAATGATGAATTTCATTATTTATTCCCCACTTTCTTCTATTTCCACTGCTTGAAGCCAAAGCAAACCCATCAACTTCAACAACACCAATCACCTGTTTAGTATTTAAAGGATTCTCAAAACCAACTCTCCATTTTTTCCCATTCTCATCAACCCCTTGAGCAAATAAATCACCTCCTGCATTTATACAAAAGTTTTCTTTTTCTTTAAAAAAATTTACTAAAAGATCTACAACATATCCTTTTCCCAAAGCCCCAAAATCTAATTCTTTATTAAACTTCACAGAATTATCTTCCCTTAATTCAAAAATCCCTAAATTTTCAGAACCTTTTTTTTCAACAAAAGAAAGTATTGTGTCATACCCCAAATCCTCAAGGACAGTTTTTAAACACAAATTAAAAGCCCCATCAGTTTGATCAAAAAGACGTTTTCCCAACTCAAAAAAGTCATAAACTTCATCATCAACCTGAATCCATTTATTCAAATTACTATTTAATTCAGCTAATTTATTACCATCAATAAATCGCGAATATCTACTTTCAAAATCCTCCACAATGGAAAAAGCCTCATCCATGAAGTTTTTCGCAATAGGAAAATCTTCAATCAAAGAAATAGAAAACTCTGTCCCCAAAAGTTCTCGACATTCCTCAATTAAATGCATTTTAGTTCAAATAATCTGCTTTAACTCCTTCCAACACTTCATTGAAACCTTTTGGAGTTAATGAACTTCCATTTACTACTCTAAGCTCAACTTCATCCAAATTTTTTCCAACAACCATCTCCGAAAAGCCTTCAATAAATTGTCCTTGATAAATCTTACTTGTTTCATGATTTGCATGAGAAATTGCTGTAGCAGCAGTAATAACTCCCTCATTAATATCCATTCTAATTTCAACTTCTTCAGTTCCAGCAGGAGTTTCATAAGTTCCCATTCTTCTAACACCACCACTTACATATTTTGGCAAATCTTGCGGAGGCTCATCAGTCGCAGTAGAAACTTCTTCTTCATCACCTTCAGGAATAACTGCGCTAACTTGATAACTTCCAGCACCTGGAGAATCCTCTTCATTTTCATTTTCTTCTTCTGAATTTGAATCTTCTTCAACAACAGGTTCTGATTCCTCACCAATAACGATTGAAACAGTACTTCTGCTAGTTACACCAGATTCACTTGGGTTTTCTCCATTAGAACCTTCATCAACAGACTCCATAAAGTCTTGTTCTTGATGATCATTAGTACGAACACTTGAGCATCCTGAAAAAATCACACCTGTGATAATCATTAACAGTAGAAATGAACGAGTCAGCTTTTGCATCTTGTAAAACTAAATTGTAAACTAATAACAAATATCTCACAAAGCCCTATGAATTTCAAGTTGAAGCCAACAAGGCAAGTAGCTCTATTCTTAGCCATTTATGCTTGTTTTTCATCCTATTTTAATTTGTCAAAACAATTATTTCTACACTTTCTAGCCACAATTGTTTTCGCAATTATTCTTTTTTACTTTTTTAAACTAATCACTAAAAAAGAGAAAAAAATTGAGAACACCATAATCAGTGGAATAATTCTTTTCCTAGTAGCACATTATGGATTTAAAAATATCGACTTAATATACACGCTTCTAGCAACCTTCCTAACAATCTCATCTAAGTTCTTTTTAAACACAAAAAAAGGACAAATAATTAACCCAGCAGTTTTTGGTTTACTTTCTGCCTACTTAATAATCAAGATACTTCCTGGTGAAAACATTTTTTTCATTTCCTGGTGGGGAACCAATACATCGGCAGAGTTATTCGGAATTAATTTTCAAGGATATATACCGCTTTTCTTAATGGCCTTCTGGATTTTCTTCGGATTAAAAAACTGGCGTAAATACCCAACATTAATTTCATTTTTAGTCACTCACTTTCTTTTAATAATTATTACTAAACAATCCATTGAAACTGTTAAGTTCATATTTCTAGACGCAACAATCTATTTCTACACAGCAATAATGTTAATTGAACCAAAAAGTTCACCAATCCTAAAAAAACAACAAATTGAATTCGGGATATTAGCTGGAATAATCTATAACTCAATCAATTATTTCGAAATAGCCCAAGCTGATTTGATCGGAATAGCAATCGCGAACATTTATTTTTACTTAAGAAAAGTCTATATAAAACCACAAAGTAAAAAAACTTCATGATTTTAGTACTACTAAGAATTACTGTTGGAACAATCTTAATAGTACTTGGAATTGCTGGATTTCTAGTTCCCTTTATTCCTGGTTGGCCAGCATTTTTCCTAGGAGCAGGACTAATAGCCCCAAAAGAAGGAAGAATATTTGCAAAGAAAATAAAGAAAAAATTTTCAGAAATATGGCAAAAAATAAAAAAGCATTTTCAAAAAAAAACCAATTAAAGATAAAAACCTCAAGCGATTTGGTGCGTGCAGTACGAGGCGGCGTCAGAGGAGTCAATTGAACTGCACTTCTTTGTGCAGTGATTGAGCGACGACAAGCCAACGAAGTAATGCGCGTACCAAATCGCTTGAGGGGCTCTACGTTTGCCGTTGTAGTTCTTATTAATACTGGCCCCCTGGTAAATCCAAGTGGGTTCCCGCATCTTGCAACCACAGCCGCAAGAAATCTAAGGATCCCGTAGCCATAAATGATAGAGAGAGTAGTTCAAGACTCTGACGTACAGAGTAGAGCTATTTCAAATTATATTTATCACAACTCAGTCTGTAAAGGTCTAAAACAAGCCATTGAATAAAATTCCTCACCACGAAATAACGCGTTATCATTCGACTAAACACCACAACATATTACGCCCCTAACAACAAAATCAACGTAACCCTTTCATGCAAAAAGCCTATTACTTGGCCAAAAACAGAATAATCAAACCATCTACCCAGAATAAAAACATCAATCACAATTATCGCAACAAAAATCGGCATCCCATTTGCCAAATAATTACGATATTGTCTCTGAAATTTCTTTGGGACAAAAAGCCCCAAAATCTTAGAACCATCCAGCGGAGGAAAAGGAAATAAATTAAAAATCCCCAAAAATATATTTACATGAAAAGTCATCCAAAGAACCAAATCAACAAACTCAGGAGTATAAGAA
>CAYNUR010000012.1:0-15508 GCA_964400435.1 uncultured Candidatus Peribacteria bacterium | reverse complement strand
AATTTCTACTAGAATAGAAATTTATTGCTTATAAAATTTTTTTATACAAAAAATCGACCATCATCACAATTGATGGCTTTTTTAAAATTTCCAATTTAGAAAAGGTTGCCCAGCGAAGTCTTTACGAGAGAGAAATCGCTGGGCACCCACATCAGATGGGGTGCCAGCTGGGCGGGCACTGCCGAAGCAGGCCCGCCCAAACAGGCGGTGATGGACTCAGTTGGCCGTCAACGAAAGGTTGATCGGCGTCGTGAAGTCGGAGTTGGTGATCAACCCGTAGGAAACGCTCGACGCCGGGAAGGTACCATCATCGAGGTTCTCGAGAGTGAGGTTGTGGGCCGGGGCGGCCACGCTGACTTGGAGCATGGAGTTAGGATCCAAGACCAACTCGGCGGAGATACCTCCATCCACATCCGCACAATCGAAGTCCAACGTGATGTACTGATCGGAGAACGTCCCAGACGAGCCGTCGGGGAGCGTGATCATGACCGTACCATCGATCGCAACGATGAACTGCCAGGCGAGGTCGCCCGCAGCCACACCGCTGTCAGCGCAGTCGACATCACCGTCACCGTCGTCGTCGATCCCGTTACCGGGAATCTCGACGCCACCAGGGACCATGCAGCCAACCGTCCCGTCGGGGAAGAACCCCACGGGGCAGCGGCAGCTTTGGTTACAATCGATTCCGCCATCGCAGCTTTCCACGGGAGAAGAGTCGCTCTGGAGGAGTCCATCGCCACAGACCGAGACGATGACACACCCTCCCTGGCCGTCGGGGTAGTACCCAGAGGCGCAGGTGCAGGTGCCACCACCACAGTTCGGGCCACCATCGCAGGGGTTGCCCGCGTTGGCGTCGGCAGCGTCCCACGTTCCGTCGCAGCTGTCAGGGATCACGCAGGGGCCGTTCGGGTCGGCGGGATCATAGATCGCACCGACAGCGGCATTGCACTGGCAAGTGCCGCTGCAGAAGTCGTCTCCCGACTCACACTGCTCGCCCATCTCGATCGTTCCATTTCCACAGAGAGGAGGCGCAGCCTCACACTCCATGATGCTGGCGTTCGGGACAGGAACCTGAGGCAGACACTGACAGGTGTCGGTAGTGCAGCCGGACCATCCGGTCTCGCACTGCTCACCAGCCTCGATGATGCCGTCTCCACATGACACGACGTGCGGCACGCATCCGTTCCCGCTTGGGTCGGCGTCGAAGCCGCCCACACAGGCGCAGTTGATGTCGCAGTTGTTATCAGCGGAGTCGTCACATTCCTCACCGGGGTCGACAACGTCGTCACCACAGGTCGGAGCAGGTGAAGTACAGCCCATGTTACCGGTGCCGTCTGCAACCAAGCCCGCCTCACACTGACAGTTAGAGGCGCAGCCGCTGCCAGTGAGTTCGCAAGCTTCACCAGCATCGAGCATACCGTTGCCACAGTTCGACACCTGCACGCAGGTGGTCGAAGTAGGGCTCGCAGGCTGATAGCCAGCGAGGCACATGCAGTTTGCGGGATTGCAGTTGTTCGAACTCATGTTGGGGTTCTCGCACTGCTCGGCACCCTCACGGACGCCATCACCACAGGTTGCCATGGGCGGGTCCTGGGTACAGTCACCCGCGCCATCCGGAGAGAATCCGGTCGGGCACGAGCAGTCGGTGTTGCAGGTCGTGCTGAGCTGAGGATCACAATCTCCCTCGAGGGGGTCATAGGCACCATCTGGCGCGCAGGCGGGGAGGGTCGACGAGTCGACGCAGCCGTTACTGTTCGGATCCGGGGCCGAGGAACCGATGCACTGGCAGGCTTGCGGAGTGCCCGCTTGCCCGCAGTAAGAGCTCTGGTTCCCGGGGTCATCGCACTCCTCGCCCGAGTCGACGAAGCCGTTCGAGCAGAGAGGAGTGCTGGACTCATCCGGATCGGACGCAGTCCCAAAACCCAAGTAGTTCGATCCATCCTCCCCGGAGGGGGACGACGGATCGGACTCGAGGGTACAGCCCGACATCACGAGCGCCACGAGGGCGATCAGCATGATGAACAGGCTGCACAGGTTCATGTTGTTGCTAGGCATTTGTAAATACTCCTTACTTGCCCGAATCAACGGGACTTTGTGGGTGATCAGACGCGTTGTACACATGCGCCCGATCGGAATTGGGCGGAATGCCCGGCGCCAGTTCACAGCCACCGTCTTGGTGTGCTGAGCTCTGACTTACGATAGAACACGCGTGTTCCCACCAGCCGGGCGGCCGATGAGATTGTCGATTACCTGAGAAGTTCTGAAAGTTAACGTCATATGTAAAATCTCAAACTATGAGATTTTCCGGAACATCCGGATGACGCACTATAAGTGAACTCCTATACTAAGTTGATCTTCACAACTCAGGATCATCGATTCTGTAGACATGATTTTGGCATCAATAAAAAACACCCCCATTCAATCCCCCTAACCTATAGTTAGAATTGAATCTCAATCATGATACCGGACATGTACACAAAATCGATGTCCTGAGTTAAAAATATCTGATGTGAGTTGTTAAATATCATTCCCCTTGAATATAAAACGGAGCACAATTTGGTTCGTTACTAATTGATAGTAAGTAGTCACAAAGCAGTCTGACATATAGTCAGAGACCTTGCTCAAACTGTCCTTCTATCCAAGAAGGGATGAACTTTACATACCTTGCCGAAATATGTCAAGAGAATCTGAATAAAATTATAATATTAACTAATGGCTTTTTTAAGCCATGAAGTGTTATGGAGAGTATTTTGATTATATTTGCGAAATATCTTAAACGTGTTGATCTATTAAAATCGCATTACCATCTGGATCAATAACCGAAAAACTCCCAGGCCCAGAATCATTATCAAGTGAAGAATTTTCTATTTTCAAACCTTTAGATTCTAATTCCTCATGAATTTCCCTTACATCTTTAAACTCTTTCAATTTATTACAATCTTGATCCCATCCAGGATTAAAAGTTAAAATATTGTTATCAAACATCCCTTGGAACAAACCAATAACAGTATCACCATTTTTCATAATCAACCAATTCTGACTTTCTTCACCACCAAACTTCTCAAATCCAAACTTTTCATAAAATTCCTTCGATTTACTCAAATCTTTAACAGCTAAACTAATAGAAAAAGAACCTAATTTCATAATATGGTGATTAAATTGATTTCAGAATAACACAAAAGAGAAAAAACAAGTTAGCAAGAAACCACTAAACTTCGATACAAGCTCTGAGAGCTGGAGGCGCGTAATATGACGCAACTCGACGAAGTAGGATGCTAATATATTAAAATAAGGTCAAGCGAAACGACTAAAGTTCAAGATAGGGTCTGAAAGCAAAAGGCAGCATAATGCGAGGCCTGCCTGCCGTAGGTAGGAAGCAAGGAGGAGACGATTGAGCCTGTACGCTAGTGCTGAGATTTAGCGACGAGGCATTCTGACGCGGCAGTATGCTTAGTCTTTTTCTCAATGAAGTAATCAAAAAGAAATCTTACGAACCTTGAGATAGGTTCTGAAAGCTGGAAGGTGCATAATACAAGGAGACAAGAAGGAGACAATTGAGCTGCACGCAAGTGCTGCGATTGAGCGACGACGCAGTTCGACGAAGTAGGATGCGCCTTCCAGCTTTCAGAACAGAAAAAGACCCCCGCTTGCGCGGAGGTCTCTTCCCCTCATTCCTATGAAAATTTCAATCGTACTTAAATTTGGTGGCCTATAGTAGCCCAGCTTTATTCATCCTGTAAAGAAGTAATGCAACTTCTCCTCTTTTAACATTGTTGGCAGGGTCTAAATATGTTCTAGTACCAACTTGTCTCGTGTCATATAATTCGTATTCATAAGCAAATCCTGCGTAATCGAAGAACCAATCATGTGTCGGTTCATCCTCATCAACATCCGCATAATCAGTAGTATTGTATCCTGGCATTTCGAATCCTACGAAAGCATCAGCTGCTTCAAGGGCAAATTTTAGGAACTCTACTCTATTAATTGAATTATTGAATCTCGCTTCAGTTTGGTTAAGGTAACCATGAAGGATTCCGTAGAATTTAGCTGTTCTTGCATAACTCATGTACCAAGCATCTGGATCAACATCTCTAAATCCAAGATCAGAACCATTTGCAGGTAGCATAGTGTAATTATCTTCATATACTTCCAGTACAACTTTTAGAGTTTCAGCTCTATTGATGTTCTGGAATGGTCCAAAACTTCCGTTATTGTATCCTTCGAATATCTCATTTTCAGTTACCCAAGCAATTGCATCACACATTTCACCTGAAACAGAATTTACATCCCAGTAATAGTTATCACAGTCACCATTAGCACCTGAACCATATCCTCCTCCATTACTTCCGTTACCTCCATTTCCAGAATCTCTTTCACCGTCTCCGAATACAAATTTTCCAGTTTCAGTATCTTTAGAACTTGAACTAGTTCTACTAATCAGTTTGTAAGAAGCAATTCCTTCATCAAAATTTCTGTTGTTGTCATCTTTACCATTCCATCTTACTGTGTGACATCCTGCATCCCTTTCTAGATAATCTAGAAGTTCAGCATCAGCACTTCCACCAGTTGACTCACCTTCATAAACTCCAAGGTAAACTTCAGCATCTTCATCAAGACAGAAGTTAAACTCGATAGTTTCATTTGAATCTTCTTCAGTAATTACTGGATCAGTATAGTCATTTGTAATATTTGCTTTTCTGCTAGAAACATCATCTTCTTCAATTTCAAAATCTACTCTTTCTACATCTTCAATATCATCAACGTCTACAACTGGTTCAGCAGTAATTCTGAATTCCCAGTCGTTACCTTCATCACCATTCTCGTCATATCTAACTGCGTACCATCTATCTTCTTCAACTTCTTCTTCCTCCCAAAGCTCTTCTTCACGATCATTTCCATCGTAAACTTCAACAGTTACTAAAGCGTCATGATCTACTTTGAAGACAACATAGGTGAATTCATCTTCATCAGTATCAATTGAGTCTTTAGTTACAAAAGCATCAACGATCTCTGGTTTTTCATATTCAACTTCAATTGTATCGCTAACTCTATCTCCATCAGCTTCTACAACGATTGTCCAAATTCCTTCATCAACATAGTCATCGTCATCATCTGTTCCTTCCCAAGTTTCTTCATAGTCACCATCATCAGCATTTCGATCATCATAGATTTCAATTTTCTTATTACCTCTTTCAGCGTAAATTTCTAAGTCATCAACATCTTCATCAAGTTCAAATTCAATCTCAAGATCTTCTTCTGCTGGATCCCAAGTATTACTTGGGTTTAGTTCAAAATCTTTAATGATATCTCCATCAGTTCCACCTGTACTACCATCTTCATCAATTTCAAAAGTTACGGTTGAAACATCACTACCATCAGAATTTTCTACAAAAACTCTTACAGTATATGTTCCATCTTCTAAATATTCACCATCATCATCTCTTCCACTCCAGTTAATTGTATGATCACCATCAACATAGAAGTCATCTTTATAAGCAGAGAATTCTCTCACAACTTCGCTTCCGTCTCTAATTTCAACAGTAATATCAGCATCCTCATCTACTGAGAAAGTAATATCAGCATTTTCATCTCTTGGATCAAAGTTATCAGGATCAATTTCTAAATCAGAAATATCAGGTCCGTTTGAATTTGATGTTTCAGTTTCGATTCTTACTGTAGTTGTTTCCACATCAACAGTTCCTGTTTCTACGTCTTCAGCAACTACTTCTACAGTATAAAGACCATCATCTAAATAATTTCCAGAATTATCAGTTCCAGCCCACTGTTGAGTGAAACTTCCTTCATTATAAAGGTCTCTATAAAAGCTATTAAAAGTTCTTTTAGTAGAATTTCCTTCTTTAATTTTGATAGTTACATAAGCTCTCTCATCTTCAATATCAAAACTAATATCAGTTCTTTCACCATCACGTGGGTCGAACTCATCAGGATCAACTTCCAAATCTGCAACTCTTGGTTTATCTGGATCAGGATTAGTAGTTGAATCATAATCGATTTCAACAGTTCTTACTTCATAACCAGTAATTGCACCATTACTATCATATGCGAATACTTTGATCTCATAATCTCCTTCAGGTAGACCAGTTCCATTAATTTCATTGTCTTCAGTTCCATGCCAAGAATAATAAACAGTTCCAGCACTTACATTGTTATCATTTTCAAAAACGTATTCAACTTCAGCTCCATTTTTTTCAATAACATATGCATAAATTCTTGATTCTCTATCAAGATCATAGCTGATGCCTACTTTAGTAACACCAGGTTCAAACACGGTTCTAGATAATTCAAAATTATCGATAGAAGAATTTGATAATGAAGGAGTTTGAGCATAGATCGATGTAGTAAGAACCGAAATTGCTGCAAACGCTGCTAAGAACTTTTTCCACATATTTGTGATGGTTATTTGTGAATTTCAAAATAAGAAAGCAATTCTAGCAGGATTTTAATTTGTGTCAAGTATTTTTATTCAATTAAGATCAATTAACTAATAACCAAATAATTTTATACACAAAAAAAAGCGGTAAAACCATCTTCTCAGACAATCTCACCGCTTAAAATCCAAACCAATCTTATAACCCAGTCTGTTCCAAACGATAAAGCGCCAAAGCAATTTCTCCACGACTAGCCGCACCTGCAGGATTAAACACATCTACAACACCTTCATCAAACAATTCATATTCAACTTCTTCACAAAGATATCGCTGATACCAGCTTCCAAATTCGACATCTCGATATGGAAGTGTAGTACATAGACTGGCTTCATATCCTTGAGAAACTCTTAAGCTTTCAAATATAAATTTCAGAGCTTCTACTCTATTCACAGAATCCCCAGGTCTTGCAGTTGATCTTCCAGCATCACCATTAAAAATTCCCATACTCATTCCAGTTTTGATGTAACTCATATACCACTCTCCAGATCGAACATCAGAAAATCCTGCAGTTCCTAGATTATCTTGATTAATACCAATATTATTAGCTTCAAGAATTACCTTTAAAAGTTCTACTCTATTAATAGCTTGATTTGTTTTAAAAGTTCCATCTGAGTAACCACCAAAAATACCTGCATTTTTTGCCCAAGTGACTGCATCACAATATTTTGAGTTTGAATAAACATCGCTAAATCCACCACAAGTTTCTCCAGAATTTCCATTTAAATTCCCACCGCTTATGCCATCAATCACAACATTTGGACTGATTTTTCCAGTTGTTCCAGAATCATCATTATCAAAGTTTGAACTAGAACCACTAGATTCAGTTTTTCCAATTACAAAAGTTCCAGTTTCAGTTTCTGTAGACGTTTTCCTTGAAACAATTTTATAAGTATAGAACCCATTAGAAAGTTTACTTCCATCATCCTCACGACCATTCCATATCAAAGAATGACTTCCAGACTCTAGGTTCTCAATATCAACCAATTCAGCAACAACTGATCCCGTACTACTTGTTCCACGGTGAATTGTAATTTCAACGTCTGCATCATCTTCTAGATAATAACCAATTTCAAATTCATCATCTCCATCACTAATTACCGGCGAAATAAAGTCTTCAGTAATATTTGCTTTACTGTTTGAAGTTTCATCTTCGTCTAAATCAAAATCAATTTTCTCAATAGATTTAATATCTTCATTAACTATATTTTTTGCAGTCAGTCTGATCTCAATATCATCATCATAATCATAATTATCTCCATCCCATTCAATCGCATACCAAATATCTCCTTCGACTTCAAAATCCTCCTCGATCTCATCATCAACTCTTCCATCTTCAAGAATCTCAATATCAACTTCAGCATCAATATCAATCTTGAACATTATCCAAGCAGTTTCTCCTAAATCATTATCAATCTCATCTTTTGAAATCAAAAATTCGTCAATTTCTGGATCTCTATAACGAATATTAACTGTATCGTAAGCTTCCAATTCAATATTCCCAACCGTAGATCTAAACTCAATTCTCCAAGTCCCTTCTTCCACAAAATCCCCATCTTCATCTTCACCATCCCATGTAAGTTCCAAATCATTATCTTCTTCCACGTTATCATCATCCATCAGTTCAATTTCTTCATCACCTCTCACCGCAAAGACTTGCAGTTCATCTAAATCTTTTCTCACATCGTATTCGATAACAATTTCATCATCCTCAGAAGGATCAAAACTAGAAGGACGAGCATTTATATTACTAATGTGTGAGTTTTGAGAACTACTAGAAGAACCAGAATCTGAAACGTTAATCTCTTCTTCTTCCACAACAACTCCATAATCATTTCTAGTCACAATCTTTACAATATACTTTCCATCATTTACACGATCATCATTCTCATCATCTCCATTCCAATTCAAAGAATGCTCATCATCAGCTTCATAATCATCTGCAGAGTAACTCTCAAAGCTTCTCACCTTATCACCATTTGTTTTCTGAATTTCTATTGTGATTTCAGCCTCTTCATCATTTCTAAATTCAATCAAGGCATCTTCTTCATCTGGATCAAAAGTATCAGGATCTACGCTTAAATTTTCTATATCTGATTTTCTAGAATCATCATAACGAACTTCAATGGATTGCTTAGAAGTAACATTCGAATAACCATTTTTTGAAGCAGTAATCTCTACGTTATAAATTCCTGGCTCCACAATTTTATTTGCAAAAGTTCCATCCCAAATTTCACTTCCTTGAATCTCAGAAGTTGTTGTATATGTTCGTAAAATATCATTGTCTTCATCTGTAATTTCAATTCTTACACTATTTGGAGTTTCTGAAATTCTATATGAAATTTCTAAGTTCTCATCATCAGCTTCAGGAGCAGGATCAAAAATAGAATTACTTCCAGTTGGTTCTACAACAAAACTTTCAATAACTAATGATTCTTGATTAGCAATTGAAAAATTAACAACTTCCGTATCAATTAAAGTGGTATTTGAATCAACAACAGACTGCATATCAATAACCAACTCATACTGTCCATCTGGACAACTATTTCCTGTATTTCCGCATAGAGCTTGAGCAGTAGCCGTTGAATCAATTGATTTTCCATTCCAACTTAAATCGCTTGGGAAATTTCCATTTGTCCAACTTGCAACAGATTTAATAGTTGTTGAACCGATTTTAATCTTTGCACTCCCACTAGATTTATCTAACTGTTCTGAAAGTTGTTCGTTGTTATAGTCAACTTCAAAAGTCATAACTTCATTATTGTTTGGTTTAAAGCTGGACTTTGAAACTCCAGAAACTTTCGTAGCAACTGAATCTACAAAAACCGTCGGAATATCAGCTGCAAATGCAATAAAAGATGAATTCGCAATCAATGCCGTAATCATCAAAATTGATAATAGTCGTTTAAACATTTCAAATAATTATTTATTAGGAAGATACAATAGCATAAAGCCAATATCTGTAAAGAGAAGCAATGAATAAAACAACAGTTACTGAATATTGCAATATTTTATCAAAAATGATAAAATAATAAGATAAAGAAAACAAAAACAAACAAAAATGGCAGAATCAAAAAGATCATCGGAAGATGAAAACAATCTAGATAAAACTCAAAATCTCAGAGGTGCAGGAAAAAACTTACCTCAAACTGAGATTATTACTCCAAAGCCAAAACAGGTTTCAAATTTAGAATCAGCAGATACAGAAGTCGATCCAGAGATTCAAACTTTACTAGACGATATCGAAGCAAAAACAAGTATTGTGATTGATCAAGTTTTTTCTGAATCTGATAAAAAAGCTTTAGAACAAGCAGATACAGCAGTTGATATTAGCAGTGATTCAACACGTATCGGTCTTAGTCAAAATCAAGCAAAGATGCTTGATGAGATGGCCTTAAAAAAAGATCAATTAAACAATGAAAACAATCTCAAGCTTGAAGTGGCTGAAAAAGAAGTAATGGAGTACCAAAGACATAGAGTTGAATACATGCATAAAGAAATGCAAGAAAAATTCTTAAACTTTAGAGAAGGATTAAAAACTGTTTTCAAAGATTATAAAAAATACTCATTAAGAAAAGAAAAGCGAAATGAAGGATTTGATACAAATTTCGATAAACTCATGTTTTTCTTATTAAAAAGTTTGGAAGAATCAAAAGAGTTTGATGGTCCAAATATCGATGTGATATTAACAGAAAAGGCTTTTCAAGCTTATAAAAACTTTACTCCTGAGCATAACAGAGAACAAAAATACATTAGAGATGGGTTTAAGGAAATTGCTAAAGACAGGGAACTTGTAGCTCTACTTTTCAGAATTTCTGACAGATTTCAAGACCTCAAAGAAGTAAAACATTTATTTACTGAATTAGGAAATATAATTGAAATGACTGAACAAGGTATGATTGGAAATTCAGATCTACATAAAAAATATTTTGAAAGCTTCAAAAGAACGCCTTCTTTGGAGATAAGTAATTTCGAACAACAAAACAGCTCTAAGGAAGAAGCCGCCTAAATCAAAAATTTCTTAATCAAATATTCAGTACCTTCAGAATTATGAAGTCTTTTTCCTTCATGATCGATAACAGGCTTAGGCCATTCTAAGTCTTTATTATAAGACTCTACAGTATATGGCGTGCCGAATCTTCCATTCAAGAAATAATAATCATTCCCACCTTTTTGTGGACTATCACCAACTACTAAAATATCACGGTATTTTTCCACAAAGGTCATTTTTTTCTCCTTCATTAAATACTTAGCAAATTCTTCAATTCCACGATCTTTATCACCATCAGCAGGCCCAACCACAACTCCAAGCCCGGAATTACCAATATGAAGAAACTCAGAATAACCAGGATATTTCTCTTCCAAGTAATCAACAACTCGCTCATATATTTGTTGCGAAATTTCTGAGATGACTTTGTGATCACCACTTTCATGAGCATTAGTTCGCATAACCACAACAATTCTGTGAGCATCATCATAAACCGCTCCAATATCATCAATTAAACTAGCCATTTCTTTCATGAATTCCATCCTTTCAATAAATTGCTCCGGCCATTTTGCCCTATAAAACTCAACATAATTATCTTCATCAAAATCATAATAATAACCGATAGCCCCATTTTCTGCCATTAAGTACAAGTTCTGTAAAAAGTCTCTTCGCTTATCTTCTGAAATTTCTTCAACTAAACCGTGGATTCTTCGCCAAAATGATTCCAACTGTCGGCCAGTACAAAAAGCAATTGGCATTTTCATTGTAATCTCAAAAAGTAAGTCCGCCATTTTTTGAGTAGGATAATATTTTCCTTTTTCAGTCACGGTCCCATCAAAATCCAACATTAAAGCTTTGTATTTCATAAATTCAGTATATCTAATATTTCTTCTGAAGTCATCAACTATAAAATTCTCAAACCATTTTTTACCTCTTTCCCTGGTTCCAAAAGCGTAACATTTTCATTTTCAACAGCGCCAAGTACAAGACATTCCGACATAAAATTAGCAATCTGCTTAGGTGGAAAATTAATAACTGCTACGATTTGTTTTCCAACAAGATCTTCATGTTTATACAATTTAGTAATCTGAGCACTAGTTTTCTTTACACCAAATTTCCCAAAATCAATTTTCAATTTATAGGCCAGACTACGAGCTTCAGGAAATTCCTCAGCACAAATAATCGTTCCAACTCGCATCTCAACTTTCTCAAAATCGTTCCATCCAATCATAATTATCTCATTAATATTCTTTCAGTCCACGGATTTGATCAGCTTTTCCTAGCATATTTTGTTTCATTTTTTCCCATTTTTCTTGTTCCTCCAAAGTCATATATTTTTTCAAAATATCAATAAAGTCAGCTGCATTCTCAACATTTTCAGTATAAGCAGTGAAGTGAACATTTTGCTCAACGTAAACTAAATACATTTTCAATAACTCTAAAGACTCATCAAGCAAATCAGCTAATTCCTCATTATTCAAATTTGCACCTTCTAACTCAAGAGCACGAAAGTAATCTCGATAATATTTAATCTCATTTTGAGAATTCAATTCTAGCGCAGTATTAAAATTTTCAGTACAGATCTCCAAATCCTTATCCGGATTTTCATTCGAACAATAAATCCAACCTTTTAAATAGTAAGCTTCAGAATCCAGACTATTTAATTCTAAATGTTTATCCAAATATTCACTAGCTCCATCAAAATCATTTTCACTCAATTCAATTTTCCCTTTATCTAAAAAGTAATTTCTAGGAAAGATTGAATATTTTTGGAAGTCATAATTATAAGTTTGCGATAAAAATAAAACACCAAATTCATAAGCTGAAACTAAAGCAAGAATTATAATTGGAAGAAATAAATAATTCTTTATTTTCTTTGTCTTTACTGTAATAACTGCAGTTGATCTAAAAACAGCCAAAAGCATGAATAGTAAAAGAATATTCACTAAAAAGTTGAAATTATAGTCAATCAAACTATGTGCAAAAGCACCAACAATCGAAACTCCAGTTAGAAATATTAAATCCTTTCTTTTCTGTGAAAATCTTTTGAATCTCGAAATGGCCGTTATTAAAACAGTCATTAAAAATCCCACAAACCCTGCCAAAGCAATCACTCCATTTTCAGAACCAATCTTCAAGAAAACATTATGCGGATGATCTGAATTCCCCAAAAATGTTTTTTGAATGGGATTGTAAGCTTGTCTAAAGCTAAAAGGACCATAACCAAAAAGTGGTTTATCTTCAGTTAAATCAATCGCGCCTTTCCAGAAATCCACACGTTCTTGTTTCGAAGTCAAAACTTCATTATTTTCAAAATTCACTCTTTCCTCCAAATTAATAACTGTATGTCCCAAACCTCTCAAATAATTGGTCGCATTAAACAAAACCGCTGCAATTGCTACAACTAAAGCAATATGTGCTAGTCCACTTAACTTAATTTTTCTAGTAAGTCCCAAATAAATCAAAACCAAAACAATCTGCCCACATACAGCAATCATTGCTCCACGAGAGAAGGTAAGTCCAAGCGCAGTAAATAAAATCCCTAGCTCCATAGATTCAAGCCAAGTCCATTTCTTTCTTCCTAAAAACAAGAAAACCGGCCATACCATAATCAAGAACAAGCCAAAAGCATTCGGCCAAACGTTTGAATGATAAAGTAAATTAAAGAACGGTCCCATCATTCTTGGTTCATCTTTTGTAAAATACATAACAAAAGCTAAAAAAACCGAAAAATACGTTCCGAATGCAACTACTTTTAAAAATTTATCCGAAGCCTTCCATTTTTGATGAGCAAAAACCAAGTAAACTAAGATCATACTCAAAAAAGCCAAAACTTCACTAAATCCTAAGTTTCGAGTTTCAGAAAAAATAAAAGAAATTATAACTGAAGATCCAAATATGAATAAGAAAACCTTTTCCCAAAAAGCACTTTCACGCTTTTTCTTAAATTCCATAAAGATAATTGGAACAAGAAAAAATCCGAACAATAAAATTAGCGGAAACCCTGCTCCATAGTCATATTTTTTAAAGACTGGATTGAATAAAGCAAAAAGCCAGGCAGTGCTAATCAAAACCAGCGATAGTTCTTTACTAAACAAGTTTTTCAGTTTCTGCAGTTTCATGGATTGCAATTATATCTTTTTTTCTACAACAGGCAATATGCTCTTAAATTTGTCTCAAAAGCAATAATAAGGTATTTTTCTTTGAGCAAAATTTCAAATCTAAATCTTAAAAATTGAGTGAAAATAAATTAGAAAAAATTAGTGATGATATTCCAAAAGCTGTTTTGGTTGATATTATTGATCCCCAAACTACTAAAATCGAAGCTGACATTAGATTGCAAGAATTGGAAAGTTTAGTAACAACTTATGGAGGAATAGTTATTGAAAAAACAATTCAACGAAGAGCTTTACCAGACTATAAAACCTATATTGGAAGTGGAAAGGCCAATGAAATTCTAGAAATGGCTGAAGAAAAACCATTCAAGCTGTTGATAATTAACAACATTCTAAAACCAGGCCAACTATATTCCCTAAATGAAAAATTCAGAGAAAAAGGAATCGAGGCATGGGACAGAATCGACTTAATTCTCAATATTTTTGAAAAACATGCCAAAAGCACTGAAGCAAAACTACAAGTAGATTTAGCAAGAATTAAACATATGGGGCCAAGAATTTTTGGTATGGGGGAGGAACTTTCCAGACAAGGTGGAGCAGTCGGAATGAGAGCTGGAGGTGGTGAGTCGAATATAGAAATGATGAAACGGCATCTTCGAAGACAAGAGTTAAAAATAGAAGAAAAGTTAAAGCATTACGAGACAATTAAAGAAGGTCATAGGAGTAAAAGAAAAAGAAACAACTTCAAAACTGTATCTCTAGTGGGATATACAAACGCCGGCAAAAGCTCACTATTAAACGCTTTAACAAATAAAGGAGCCTACGTAGCTGATGCGCTTTTTGCAACTCTTGATACTAGAGTCGGAAAATTATACATCGAGCCCGATGAAAAATTTAAGGATGGGAAATATGTCCCAGGAAAAGAAATATTAGTTTCTGACACAATTGGATTCATCCAAGATTTACCTCCATTTTTGATAAAAGCCTTCAAATCAACTTTAGCTGAAGCAATTGACTCCGATGTATTATTGCACGTCATCGATGTTACTGATCCCATGATGTACAAAAAAATCGAAGTTGTTGAAGAAATTCTTGAACAATTGGGAGTTGGAGAAAAAGAAAAAGTATATGTTTTCAATAAAATAGATTTAATAGATTATGATTACCTTTTTGATGAGGAAGATTTAGAAGCAGGAGTTTTTGATCCAGAAAAACCTGTAGGAATGGTCAAAGCAGGAAAAATGGCTTCAGTTAAATTAGGTTGGACTACAATTGATGAGAAACTAGCAGAGCAAGAAGAAAATCTTTTAGAAAAAAACATAAAAGTTCATCCCCCTAAAAAGCTAAAAAAAGATTTTAGTAATTTTAGTCCAGTATTTGTTTCTGCTAACGATGGAATAAATTTGGAGAGATTAATTAATTTAATTTCAAGTTTGACTTAAATTTTTTAATGGAAGTCATTGACGAAAATCAATAGGTTGGTAAAATCGTGCTCCTTTATAAAGTATTTTTGATCCAATTATTTTTGTGATTAAAGAATCAAAAAAAGGACGCCAATTCAAAACTATTTATTGTTGTTGGGACTTTTGTTTCTAGAAAAAATTCTGAAAACAAAAGTCCTAGCAACTGATAATCTAGAAATAAGTGAAACTATATGTTGATAAGGTCTATCAACACTGAAAGCCAAGGTGGCAAGTTTTACGAATTTCTAGAATGGGGAGTTCAAGATGCTTCAGAAGTTCCAAAAAATCCTTAGAGATTTATCGGCGGTTCTCATGGGAGAGATGGTCTACGATGTAGTCGACGAAGGGTATATCCACTGTAAAGGTGAGATCATTCTCTACTGGGTAATGACTCAGACCGTCCTACAAATCCACTGGGAGAAGAATGTTCTGGAGGAAGAAAAAGTTGGAGAGACTCACAACTACAGGTCCAAACTTGAAAAGCTGTTCAACAAT
>CAYNUR010000011.1:4125-16819 GCA_964400435.1 uncultured Candidatus Peribacteria bacterium | reverse complement strand
GTAAAAATAGTCTATAATAAAAAGAACTAATAGCAACCCCTCATGAAACCAACTTCGCTCAAAATAATCGAGATTCTAAAAAAAGCCGGCCACGAAGCATACTGGGCAGGAGGTTGTGTTCGCGATATGTTACTGGGAGTTGAGCCTAAAGATTTCGACATCGTTACATCAGCAAAGCCAGATGAAATAGAGAATCTACTAGAACACACCGTTCCAATCGGTAAAAAATTTGGTGTAATTTTAGCTATTAAAGATGGACACCATTTTGAAATTGCCACTTTTCGTTCAGACGCAGCATATTCAGACGGAAGGCGTCCTGATGCAATCGAATTCACTAATGCAGAAGAAGATGCTAAACGGCGAGATTTCACGATAAATGCACTTTTTTACGATCCTGATGAGGATAAAATAATCGATTACGTCAATGGACAAACTGATATGAGAGATAAATTGATTCGATTTATTGGTGAACCGAACGAAAGAATCAAAGAAGATCATTTGAGAATACTCCGAGCCGTTCGTTTCAAAAATGTTTTAAACATGCAGTATCATCCAGACACTTATCATGCGATTAAAGAAAATGCTCACTTAATCAAAAACATCTCAAAAGAAAGAATTCGTGATGAACTAAACAAGATGATTATGGACCCTGTAAAGCCAGGGCAATCTTTTGAAGAATTATTTGAATTAGGAATTCTAGAGCATATTATGCCCGAACTTTGTGAGCTCAAAGGTCTTGCTCAACCACTACAATATCATCAAGAAGGCGACGTTTGGGATCATAGTATTCGCGCACTAAATTCACTTACAGATGAAGAACTTGACCCAAATCCATTAAGAGAAAAGAAACCAGATGTGGCATTAAAATGGGCAACATTCTTGCATGATATTGGAAAATACAAAACTTTTGGAATCGACGAAAAGCGAATTCGTTATGATAGACATGCTGAAGTCGGCGCAGAAATCGCAACAGAAATCCTAACAAGATTTAATTTCCCCAAAAAACAAATTCAAAAAGTAGACTGGTTAATCAGTCATCACATGATGGTTGTGCCACTTTTCGAAATGTCTGATGGTAGAAGACGGCACTGGTTTCTGAAACCATATTTTGATGATTTACTAGAAGTTTACAGAGCCGATGCCTTAGGAATTATCCCAACAGATCTTTCCGCATACGAAAAAATGAAAAAACTCTACAATCACGAATTTGCAAAACTAAAACTACTGCCAAAAAAACTTATTGATGGCAAAGAAGTGATGAAATTACTAGATATCCCAGCAGGTGAAAAAATCGGAGAAATATTAAAAGAAGTTAGACATCTCCAATTGGATGGGAAAATTAATAATAAGAAAGAAGCAAAGAAGTTTATTTTAGAAAACTACTAGGCACATAATTTACAAATATGCTAAACATTGAAAAGATGACTTTAAGTGCTCAGTTCATCTGTGACGCTTTAGTCTCAGAACAGATGATTTTTGAAATGGTTCAATCAACTCAAGCAAAGGAGGATTTATGCTTGAATTGCGCTTCGGAAAGTACAATCGGAAGACTGTAGAGCAAGTCTTCTTCACAGACCCCGGCTATGTTTGGTGGATGCACCAACAAGGCTTCCATAATGGAACTTCGAAATTCAAGCTCAGGGCAGATGAGCAGCAACGACTGCAAACTCTGATCCGTAGGGCTCGACATCTTCGCATCCCTGGTACCTGCACTTGGTGCAAGGATGACAAGCCGGTAACTCGAATGTTCCTCACTCAACATACAAGTGGGGGGTTAGCACGTGTTGACTTCGACTGTGAAAACTGCACCTATGGAGGAGGTTCACGATCAATCGCTTTAAAGCCAGGCTTCTATACTCCAGACATCTACCGTGGGTACGATAAAACTGGAGGTAAGTTCCTAGTTCAGGCGATCAAGTACGCCTTCTTTGGTGATGAAAGCTATCGAATCACCAAGAAGCGAGCAGAGGATTTCTTCAATAATCCTCAAAACTTCGTGAACTTCTAAACAAAAATCATCACATACCTCATGAAGGTGACAAGTTTCACTTTCATGAGGTCTCTTTTAAAGTCTACCAAAAAGAAGAAAAAACTTAATCTAGTCATCTCTAAGAAATCGAACCTAGAATTATTCTTTTTCCAGTAAAACGATAGTTTCAATATGATAAGTATGAGGGAACATATCTACAGGAACTATTTTACAAACTCTATAACTACTTTCCTCAAAAATTTCACAGTCACGAGCCAAAGTTGCCGGATTGCACGAAACATAAATAACTCTCTCTGGACTGAATTCACAAACAGTTTCAATTAACTCCTGACTTAATCCAGGTCGAGGTGGATCAACAATTATTGTTGAAGGTGACTCTTCCAATTCACCAGCAATTTTATGAGCATCTCCACAAACGAAGTCGATATTTTGAACTCCATTTAATTCAGCATTTCTTAAAGCAGAACGAACAGCCTCTTCATTGATTTCAATCCCAATAACTTTTTCCACATATTTCGCAACAAATATTCCAATTGTTCCCGTTCCACAAAATAAATCAAAAACAACACTTTGAGGTTTTTCTAAAAGCAATTTTACAACCTGGCTATACAAAATTTCAGCTTGAAAAGTATTTACTTGAAAGAAACTTTGGGGTGCAATATCAAACTTTAATAAGTCTCCGCTATCCAGTTTCATTTCTTCAGTTAAAAACTCTTTACCATAAATTAATTTCTCTTCAATTCTCTTCCTCTGTCCTCTCCGGCTAATCACTTTTGACCAATAAACCGAAGTAATCTTAAATTTTTCATCCGTGAGTTTCAAAATACCAGAAACAAAGTTCTCTAAATCTTCATCAAAATTATTTGGAATATCATCAGAAGTAACTAAGTTTATCATAACTTCACCAGTCCTTTTTGCATCACGTATACATAAAGATTTTACAAATCCTTGGCCACAAGAATACTTATATGGTTGCCAATTCTTCTCTGTAAAAAACTCTCTAGAAAAATTTAAAATCCTACTAGAGAAATCTGATTGCAAATGACATTCCTCAATGTCTAAGATATCATATCTTCTCCCTGGCAAATGCAAACCAAGTGCAGAATCCATTTCCCCATCATAACCATATGAAAAATCCATTTTATTCCGATAAAAATATCGTTCTGAGCAAGGGACAATATCTTCTACAGGAGGATTTTCGATCGCTGCAATACGTTCAAAACAATCAACAACATGCTGTTTTTTAATCACAAGTTGAGTCGAATAAGGAATATGTTGCATCTGACATCCACCACAAACTGAGGCATATCTACATTTTTCGACTACTCTATCTCGCGATTTATCTAAAATTCTCACTAGTTCAGCCTCTGCAAAATTTCTTTTAATACGAGTAAAAGCAGCCTCAATTTTATCTCCAGGCATAGTATTTTTAACAAAAACCTTCAAGCCATCATATTCACCAATTCCTTTACCACCAAAAGCCATTTTTTCGATCAACAGTTCAACAATCTGCCCTTTTCTTAGGTTCATAATAAATTTCTAAGGATGCTAATCATAAAAGAAAAAGGCAACTTTAGCAAGCTCGCAATTTCTAAAAATAAATAATCTTACGCTGCTCTTTTTACCTTTTCAATCGTGTCATTTACTTTTCGTTCAACATCAGAATTTGCCGCTTTCACATTAGCCAAATCTAAAACTTCATCGGTAAATGGATAAGGGATTTCATTTCCAAATCCATCACATTCCAATTCAGGAAAAACGGTACGGAAAAATTCATAAGCTTTTTGTTTTTCATTATCACCAATTAGTTCATCAATGTAACGTTTTTTGTACAACTGAAAAATTCCTTCGTAATCATCATTATAATAAAGTTTATAGATCTCAATCACAGTTTCATCACGTTCTTTTTCCCTTTTAATTCGCTTCACAAATTCATAAAAGTTTTCCAAAGCTAGATCATATCTCTCAGTTTTATTCGCTTCATTATCAGCTAACCCAATAGCTTTCAAGTAAGCCTCGACAAGACCTTCATTTGGAATCCCTTCCATTTTATCTGGAGCATGTGCAAATTCATGACCAATAACATGAGCTAATCTCGAACGAGGATGTAGTAACATAATCAGATCAACTTTCACTCGACCATTCTCAGCTTGACCAACAACATTTCCTTCAAACTTTGTGAAATATAAATCATTGGAATCAGCTCCAAGTACAGTATTTATCTGATTTAAAACACCTTCCATTCTATAATAAACCTCCAATGGATTTGGAAAATTCAACCCATCAATTTCAGCTTCAATATTACGCTCCCCAGCATTTTTTAATATCTCAGCAACCTGTTTATAAGTCATTTCTCTACCAATCTCCAAAGGATCCTTAGGAAATTCAGGCTGTTTTTGAGATTCAAAATTCCGTTCAAATTCTGCCATATAAAATTAATTTATCATCATATTATAGCCTAAAATAAGACAAATTTGAAGAAAGAAATTTTCTAAGATAACTATTTTTGATAAGATTAAAACTTCTAAAACAAATCACATGAACAAATTCTTAAAAAGTGCACTGTCTGAATCGAGAAAATCAGGAGCAAAAAGTCTTCCTACTGCAACTCAAATAGAGTCAGCAAAGGATGGAACAAGTTGGCAAGGAGTAAAATCTGATGGTAATCCATGGAGCCTTATCAAATATAACGAAAACAGCTACAATTGCATGTGTTAATGAGAGGATGATTTTTAATGAAAGACTGTCACACCATCCACAACCCCCACCCTCCCAAGGGGAATAAGCTAATTTTATAAATCCAAGATTACTATTTCCTAAATTTTTCTTAAAAAAACATAAGTCAAAATGCAAATAGCCCTATTCATAATTTCAATTCTCCCAGTAATCGCTCTTCTTTGGTTTTTCGAAAAGCAAGACAAAGGTAGAAAAGAACCCAAAAAGCTAGTTCGAAAAGTATTCTGGTGGGGAGTAATTTCTACAATCTTTGCAGGAACAGTAGGTGTATTCGTTGATGAAATCTGGTTTGCACTAAATCTTCCAAATATTGCTTACATTTTTTTAACCTCATTCATAACAGCAGCCTTAATTGAAGAAGCTTTCAAATTATTTGTTGTTAAAAAATTTGCTTACAATAATGAACACTTCAACGAAGTCATGGATGGAATTACATATGCCATAGTTGCAAGTCTTGGATTTGCAGCTCTAGAAAACATTCTTTATGTAATGGATGGGGGGCTTGCGGTTGGCTTAATTAGGGCAGTAATTTCTGTTCCAGCTCACGCACTTTTCTCGGGAGTTATGGGATATTACATTGGAAAAGCACGATTTCTATCTTCGGATACGCAAAGAAGAAATATTATCTTAAAAGGATATTTTTTTGCAGTTCTTTATCATGGTTTATTCAATTTTTTCTTATTCACTCAAAATCTCGCCTTCATTGTTCTAATTGTCCCACTGCTAATCACAATGATTCTTCATCTTAGACAAAAAATCCGCCAAGCTCATTTCGAAGACAAGGTAAATCTGGTTGCTCCTCTTAAATTCACTTTTAAATCTGTTGTGAAGGTCTTTATAGTAAGTATTCTGGTGATTCTTGCAACTGGGAATGTTTTAGCTACGATTTTTTATGCAGAAAATAAAGCTTTCAATTATACAAATGAAGATATTCTATATAGCGCAATATTTGCCTTAATAGTTTATTTTATTTGCTATTTAGCTGTACGAAAAAAGAAGGCAAAAATGATAGAACCTAGGAAGGTTGAAGAAAGAGTGAGCAAAAACTAAGCTGCTCCTTCACCTTCAAACTTTTCTCTGAAGTACCACTTGATCACATTCCAATTATTATCTCTAGGAGAGAGTGTATAAGCCTGATTAGCATTTCTACATCCCGCATCACCACCGGCAGCGATTTGAGCTTCGCATTGTTTTGCAGTTGTATACGGTGGAACGTAAAGAACATTTCCAGAAGACATCACATCATTAGAGACGATATCGAAGTTTTGGTATCTAAAAAAGTAAGCAACAGCTTCATCCAAACTCACATCAGTCTCAGTTTTTGCCAAAACAGATTTAGCAATCTCATAAAAAGTATCTGCATCACCAAAACCAAAGTTTCTTGCTTTCGTTTGAATTGCTTCAATAATTAGCTGCTGCCTAGCTGCACGAGCAAAATCAGAAGAAGTGTATCTACTTCGTGCCAATCTCAAGGCTTCCTTTCCACCTAAATGATAATCCCCAGGTTCGTAATGCAAAGTTCCAACAACTCCATTATCTACAGTCCGATAAGTTGGATCAATAACTGCATGTTCTAGAGTTACATCAATTCCACCAATCAAATCAATCACGTCAATAAACGCATACATATCGATCAAAACATATTTATCCAATTGATAACCACTAATTTCACTTAAAACCCTTTTCAATTCAGGCATTCCATAAAAAAATGCAAAAGAATTTATTTTTCTCCCATTATAAAAAAGATCTCTAGGAATACTAATCATTCTCACTTCACGTTTTCTTTCATCAACATGTGCGAAGATCATTGTATCCACTAGATTTCCATGCTTTCCAGCGATCAGAATATTAAAAGTCCCATCTTCACTAGAAAGCTCATCACCATAATCTGGTATTTGATCAGGAAGCTCTAAAGTTTTTTTTTTAGACTCAGGTTCGAAATAAAGCAAATTTTGAGAATTAGTCCCATCAGGTTCAGTGATGCTGATAACTCCAGTTGCTTTCTCAATAACTATAGAACTGATATGTGTGCCATCAGCCATTTTAATATCATAGTAAAATCTATCTTCATCCTCACGAGCTTCTTCAGCAATAGTTAAATTATTTTGATCCAAAACAGCTTGAAATCCACTATCGCTAATAGTCCTTTCCAAATCAGCTTTCGCCATATCAGCCTTTTGTTCAAGAAGAGATTTAGTATTTAAATCATTTACAAAAGGAGCAAGACCACTAGAAATATCGGTAACAACTACAATATTTGAATCATCTCTTAGATCAACAAGTGAAATTTCTAAACTTTTCTGATCCATATGAATTTCAGCCAACTGTTCACCATTTTCATTATTTGTAATAACAAAAATAAATTGTAGATTTTCATCAATTGGTTCTGTAGAAATCGTCACACCCTTTTCAGTTGCAGCAGCTACAACTTCTTCAGAATTAATAGCAGAAATTATTTGATTCTTCTTATCGTTAATTGCATTAAGTTGACTAGTCAAAGTCGATTGATTCTCTTCAACAAAGGCAGTAACACCACTTACGAAATCTTCTGCATTGTCAGCTTCTACGTCAACTTTTTCCTCTACAGTTTTTTGAATCAAACTCCCATCCTCTTTTGATAGATAAAAATAAACTAGATTTCCAACTTCTGGAATATCAATAGATAAAGTAATAGCACCTTGATTTTCTTCGACAGCTCCAAGTGTTAAACCACTTTCAGAAATAAAATTAATAAACTCTTCAGAATTTATTAATCCATCAATTAGCTGTCTTTTTTCAGATATTAAAGCCTCTTTTTCAGAAGATGAGCCAAGATAATCAACATATTTAAACATTGCCAATTGCACTTCATCTGTATTTTCTTCACCAGAATCTTCACCAGGTTCAGCTTCAAGATCCATAGTCAAAGCTGAATAATTTTTTGTAGGAAGATAAAGATATTCTCTAATTTCATTAATATCATCACCAAAAGTCGTATAAGTTTCTCTCAACTGACCAATTTCCGTGATCATAGAAGAGTTACCTTTTTCCAAATTTTTCAAAGATTTACCAACATTTCTAACTGAAAAATATTGAGTAGCAACTAAAACTACTAAAATAAGTACTAAAAAGTTTCTCAATGAAAAGAATTTTTTAATGCGTCCCACGGGAAAAAGGTTAATTAATTTCTTAAATTCTGGAAAATTTTATGAAAAAACATGCCTAAAAGCAACTAACTACCATTATAAGGACACAATTCCTCTTTGCAAATCAACCAAATGTTTTCTAAGTAACTCTAAAGAGCTTGAAATTTTTTTTCTGCTAAGTAAAATAGGCAAGCAAACAAATCTTCAATCAAAAACAAGCGGGTGTCGTATAACGGCTTATTACCTCAGCCTTCCAAGCTGATGATAGGGGTTCGATTCCCCTCACCCGCTCCAGAAAAAACATGCTTAATCAGAAAGCACTATTAGGCTGGTCAACTAATTCTAGGAGGCAGCCCCTTTATTTATCTCATATACATTGATAGCGTAAAAGTTCCTACTTCCAGCTCATTCTAAATATTGTCCTCAGGGTCTCTGCCACCTCTCTATTGTCTATAAGAATGGCAAATGCATCTTGGTATAGGTTGAGTAATAAAACTTTATCTTCAAATATAGCTATGGAAGAATAGAAGCTCCCTTTTTCCTCAGGATAGTATTGTATTTCCCTTAGTTCAAGCTTGTTTAGTTTGCTCAACTTCTTGTGAATTTTATCCTTTTTAGATATGGCTTTTAAGTAAATTTTATTACTCACTCTATCCTCTATGAAGTTGTTCATAAATTTTTCTCCAAACTTCTCTTCAAGGTCTCCATGTATGCCAAATTCAAAGACCTCAGTATTGCTATCTAGAATCATAGAGTATGCTTTCTTGCAGCCATCTATTCCCTCAAAAAATGTCACTTTGGGTTCTGATGTATAAGGTGATTTAAATTCCTTAAGTAATGGTATTGCTTTGTCTAATGTTTCTTTTGCTTCTTCTAGCTCTTTAGTTTTGATTTTTTCGAAGTCAGACAATTTAGCATGAAAATATTGAACTCTTCCACGTTGTGATTTCCTAATGTATCCCTTCTTCAATAAGTTGTTAAAAAGAAACAAGATTGTTGATTTAGGAAGGCCTGTTTTTTTTGCAATGACCGATGCAGGTTGAGTTCCAAACTCAACTAGTGCTAAATATGCATCTGCTTCCTTTTTGCTGAATCCCAGTTGTAATAGTAATTTTTTCATATCATCATCGTCAGTGAATGTTGACACTAATAATAGCTTTTTTATAGTTAGAAAGTCAATATTGCTATAACGTAATACAGTAATCACTAACAGTATTTTTATGACCAAGTTAAATTATTTAAATGACACATACTTAGCTATATCAATGGCAGAATTTAAAGGAGTTAGAGATATGGAAAGAGGAAAATCTGTCATTCTAGATCAAACAATCTTTTATCCTCAAGGGGGCGGTCAGCCCTCTGATCACGGCGAGATTCACACAGAAAATGGAGTCTTTAAGGTTACAGACGTCAGATTAGATGAAGACGGTGTTGTTCACCATTTTGGGGCATTTACAAAAGGGAACTTTTCTATCGGAGAAACTGTCCAGCTACGAATCGATATAGAAAGAAGAGTTGAAAATGCAAAAATACACTCAGCAGGTCACCTATTAGATATAGCAGTAGGCAAAGTTGGAATATCAGATATTAAAGCAACAAAAGGCTACCACTTTCCAAATGGGCCATACGTAGAATACGAAGGCACTTTGGAGAATCCGCAAGAATTCATTCCTAAACTTGAAGAAGCCATCAAAGAATTGATTGCCAAAGACATAGAAGTAGAAAAAAAAGACTTACTTCCGGAAGAGGCAGAGAGAAGAGGACTTTGGGCACCTCCAGGTAAATCAGTACGAACCATTGGCTTTAAAGGATACAATTCTTGTGGTTGCGGAGGTACACACGTTAGAAGTACTGGGGAAATTGGCAAAGTAAAAGTACGTAAAATCTCATCTAAAAAGGGAAAAGTCAGGATTTCATATTTAGTGGAATAGTCTGTACAGGCTTCTGAACATCATTTCATCTCTCAATCATAAAAATCCTGCATCATTTTTTAAAACAAATCATTTAACTCTGAAATTTTCGCTAAATGCAAATAATAAACCTTAGCAAGGTTGACAAAGTAAAAAAATACAGCGAGATAGATTGCTGTCATCAATTACTACTAACTATTAAACTATAAGTACTTCAAAAGGACTATATAGATTAAGATATCAAGTAGAAACTGGAAAACAAGAAGCATTTAGTGAGTTAATACGAGAAGAGTTGAGAAGAGGGATTCCAGCTAGGACAGTTGCAAAAATTTCAAATCAAAATCGGTGATTCTGTAAATGAGATTCTTAAGAACTACAATTCTGGGAACTATTCAATATCAGCAGCTTATGCAATAAATTTAATAGACACCGAAGTAGAATGCGGAGTTGAACTGCTTTCGAGAAGCAGTACCTTTATATGAAAAAGCAGTACTCGTAAGAATAAATTTAGATATAGTCTTGAATCCAACGTTGGTGTCATATAAAAACATCAACCAGATAAAAGGCTGCTTGATAAAATATTAGCTCTTAAGAAGGAAGTACAAAATCTTGCCAATAGGTTTAAAAAAGTTTGATGATCATCCGCCTAGGAGCTCCAAGAAACGTTCACCAATTTTAGAATCACTTTTTGTGTTAAATTATACACCATGAACGAACACAAAAACTACCTCACCACAGGTTTCGAAGCAGTGAACGCAATTAGACCTCTTTTAAAGAAAAACTTCGGCAACCCAGCCCGAGTAGAACAAAAATCCGATGGGAGCTTAGTAACCAACATAGACCCAGAAGCAGAAAAAATAGTTAGAAACATTCTTCATAAAAAATTTCCTGAACACGGAATCTTAGGCGAAGAGATCCCAGCAATGAATAAAGATTCTGAATTTCAGTGGATTATTGATCCAATTGATGGCACAAAACAATTCATTAGAGGAATTCCAGTATATGGTTCAATTCTAGCTCTATATAAAAATGGAGAACCAATCTTGGGAATCATCGATGTCCCAGAAACAGATAGCCGTTATCATGCTTTAAAAGGTCAAGGTGCATATTGGAATGGAAAGCAAATTCATATTAAAGATCTTCCTCAAAATGAAGTTCAAAGTGGTTGTCTAGCTGTGAGTACTCGGTTAGGATTCAAAAAAATTGGTGCTGAAAAAGAATATGACGAACTATGCCAAACTCATCCCGAGATAATGACATTGCCAAATTGTTATGGCCACGGTCTAGCAGCGCGAGATGTCGTAACCGCCATGATAAATTTTAACATCAATCTATGGGATATAGCTGCAACTAAAATCCTTATCGAAGAAGCTGGCGGCAAATTTGCAGTAAGAAAGCGTGGAGATAAATACGATATGATCTGTGGTAAACCAACTGTTGTAGATTGGTTACTCAACCACTTTGAAATCGTACCAACTGGACTATAAATCATTTTATCCAGAAAACATGGTTATCAATTTTGAAATTTTCTTAAAAAATCACAACATAATAAACAACCAAAGCCACTGACAACAAAGCCTCAACACCTGCAGCCCCAGCCCCCACAATAATAATTTTAAACTTCTTCATAATTCCAATTAATTGATGGATGATAAAATTTTGACCATTCTTCCTCTCCCAAAGCTATCTCATCATCAGTCAGCAAAGCTTCATCAAGCACCTTTTTCACTTTTTCTTTATCAAGTTTCATTCCAATAATCACAATTTGCTGTTGTCGTTCACCGTCAGGTAGAGCCCAACGTCCACCATGATTCAGATTAATAATATTACCTGCATGTGACCAAATCCCAACCTGATCAGGATAGCTAGCAACCCAGAAAAAACCTTTTGACCTCACTACATTTTCCAACCGCGATTCAGCAAGGACATCATAAAGTCTCCCAGAATGAAAAGGCCGATGAGCATCATAGACAAAACTAGAAATATCGTATTCTTCAGTTTCAGGCACATGTTCACCTCTCAGTTCCTGAAGCCATCCCGGATCATTTTCAGCCTCATCAAAACTAAATTTCCCAGTATTAAGAATCTTTTCCATCGGCACTATACCCATCTCTGAAAATAAAATTTCTGCATTTGGGTTTATTTTTTTAAGAAATACCTCTAGGCGTTTTGCCTCCTTCTCAGTAATTAAATCCATCTTATTGATAACAATAACATTAGCAAATTCAATCTGATCCAAAAGTAAATGAGCAATATTTCTGTCATCCTCTTCACCTAAACCAATATTCTTTTGAGCAAGAGTCTCAACAGATTCAAGATTTTTCAAAAAATTCTTACCATCAATAACCGTAACCATAGTATCTAATTGAGCATAATTAGATAGAGACTCACCATTTTCATCCTCAAAAGTAAAAGTCTCCGCAACAGGAAGTGGCTCAGAAATACCAGTTGATTCAATTAATAGATAATCAAACTTTCCTTCCTTAGCCAGTTTAGTAATTTCTACAAGAAGATCCTCTCTCAACGTACAACAAATACATCCATTGGACATTTCAACAAGTTTCTCTTCAGTTCGAACTAAAGGATTTTTATTTTTTTCAACAAGTGCTGCGTCAATATTCACCTCACTCATATCATTTACAATCACCGCCACTTTCAAATCTTTTCGGTTGTTGAGGACATCATTCAACATCGTAGTTTTTCCAGCGCCTAGAAATCCTGAGAGCACTGTTACAGGTAGTTTTTTCATGCTTCAAATATTAAAAATTTACTTGAGGATATCAGCAAAAAACGCCTAATGCAATATTATTGCTTTAGGCGACATAAGTTCAATTAAGTTCACTGTTTCTTTCTAATATTGATCGAACATGCTTCATAATTCACCTACCAATTCCCCCTCAATTTCCTTATCCTAAAAAAAAGATTAAATCTTC
>CAYNUR010000011.1:0-4115 GCA_964400435.1 uncultured Candidatus Peribacteria bacterium | reverse complement strand
CATAATCCAAATTAAAACTGGAAGTGAGGGTTTAAATCTTCAAAATTATAATGAAATTAGGAATAGACAGCTTCGCAGCAGCAACTATAAACCAAAGAACTAGAAAACTTCAGTCGGGAACACAAGCAATTGAAGATCTTATTGAAAGAGCAATTGCAGCCGAAAAAGCAGGTTTAGATACTTTTGCAGTTGGCGAGCACCATCGACCAGAATATTTTGATTCAGCAAATCATGTTTTGCTTGGAGCAATCGCTGCAAAAACTTCCAATATTCGATTAGTCTCTGCTGTCACAGTTTTAAGTGCTGCTGATCCGGTAAGAGTTTTTCAGAATTTCTCAACACTTGATCTATTATCAAAAGGAAGAGTTGAAATTGTTGCAGGAAGAGGATCATTTAGCGAAGCATTTCCACTTTTCGGATACAGCTTTTCGGAATATGACGAATTATTCGAAGAAAAATTAGATCTTTTAATAAAGATTAGAGACAACGAAAATTTAACATGGAAAGGAAAATTTAGAGCATCCTTATTTAAACAAACTGTTTATCCCAGACCATATCAAAAAAATCTTCCAATCTGGCGAGGAGTAGGTGGTTCAGCAGAATCATTCGTAAAAGCAGGGGAGAAAGGTTTACCATTAATGATCGCAATAATAGGAGGTGAAACACACCATTTTAGACCTTTGGTTGATATGTATAAAAAAGCCTACAAGGATTCTGGTCATCGAGCTGAGGATATGAAAATTTCAATGCACGCAATTGGATATTGAGATCAAGATTCTGATAAAGCGAAAGACGAATTTTTTCCAGGTCATCAAAAATCATTTATGAAAATTGGAAAAGAAAGAGGCTGGCGTCCAATGAGTCGAGAAGCCTTTAACTCTCAAGCCTCAGAAACCGGAGCATACCTCATTGGTTCCCCAGAAGAAGTTGCAGAAAAAATCAAAAGACACTCAGAAGCACTTGGAGGAATTGACAGAGTAACTTTCCAAATGGACACAGGATTATTACCACAGGAAAAATTATTGAATTCAATTGAGTTAATTGGAAAAGAGTTAAAACCAAGACTTGCTAATATTTAATTTATTTTAGTTCACAAATAATTCGTAAAACCCAAAACGCTTCAATTTACAAGGTTCTTCCTTCCTCAACCAACCCACTCCTGCTAAACTGCACAACCATGAGCACCTTATTACAAGTAAAAGAAATTAGTAAATCATATGGAGCACACTCGATTTTCGAAAATGCTAGTTTAAATGTTTCTGAAAAAGAAAAAATTGCTGTAATTGGGAGAAATGGTGCAGGAAAATCAACTTTATTCAGAATTATTGTCGGTATTGAAGATGTAAAATCTGGGGAAGTAAATATTCCTTCATATACTCGTCTTGGTTATTTAACTCAACACAATCCTTACAAGCCGGAGGAAAAAGTCATTGATTTTTTAATGAATTCTTCAGGTCAACATGATTGGGAATGTGCAAAAATAGCCGGACAATTTCAAATTAAGGGAAAAATGTTGAATCAAGAAATAGGCTCATTTGCAGGAGGATATCAAATGAGAATCAAATTAATCAGCATGCTTTTGGAGGAACCAAATCTTCTTCTTTTAGATGAGCCAACTAACTATCTAGATTTGAGTACGCAGCTGCTATTAGAAAAATTCTTAAACAATTACAACGGAGCCTTCCTTTTGATTTCTCATGACCGTGAATTCATCAAAAAGACTTGTAATCAAACAGTAGAAATCGAGCATGGAAAAATTACAGTATATCCTCGTCCATTAGAAGAATATTTAGAATACAAAGAAGGATTGGTGGAACAAAAAAAGAAGCACAATGTCAAAATTGAACGTCAAAAAAAACATCTCCAGAAATTCGTCGATCGCTTTTCTTCGAAAGCCTCAAAAGCTTCACAAGCACAATCAAAATTGAAACAGATCAAAAAACTTAAAACCATAGAAATTCTCCATCCTTTAAAGTCCGCAAAAATCAAAATTCCTCAAGTAGATAATAAAACAGGAATTGCCTTGTCACTAAATGAATTAACCATTGGATATCCTGATAAAACTGTCGCCAGAAATATCACTTTAGATATTGAAAGAGCTGAACATATCGCAGTTTTGGGTGACAACGGACAGGGAAAAAGTACATTTTTGAAAACGATTTCGGGTGAACTTAATGCACTTGCAGGAAAAATGCGTTGGGGAAAAAACATTAAAATTGGTTATTACGCACAGCATATTCCAGCAACCTTAAATTCTTCAGAATCTGTTAAATCCTATTTACAGAGAACAACCAATTCTGAAGTTTCCGAACAAGAAATTTTTGAAATGGCCGGAAATTTTCTATTTAAAGATGAGGCCTTAAAAAAAATGGTCTCGGTCTTAAGCGGAGGAGAAAAAGCTCGTCTTTGCTTAGCTTCAATGCTCTTGCAAAAAAATCACGTTCTTTTGCTTGATGAGCCAACGAATCACCTAGATTTCGAAACTGTTGAAGCTTTGGCAATGGCACTGAGTGAAACAAATAGCACTGTAGTTTTTGTTAGTCACAATCGAACCTTCGTAGATATTCTAGCCAATGGAATAATTGAGGTAAATAATGGTTCTGTTAAAAGGTATCTACATAATTATGAAGAATACGTTTACCATATAAAAAGTAAGATTGATGAAGATTTGGATTCAAAAAAATCTGGAAAAAATCAGGAAAATAATAAAACTAGTAGTGAAGAAAAAATTGATAAAAGAAAACAAAAAAAAGACCTCAATAGGGAATTAAAAAAAATAGAAAAAGAACTAACAAAAAGCACCGAAGAAAAAACAAAACTCCTCAAATGGTTCGAAGAAAATTATCTCGAATTTTCCAAAGAAAAAAATGAGCAACTAGCGAACCTAACAAAAAGTATCGAAGAGTTAGAATCAAAATGGATGGAGTTGGAACTTAAGTTGGACGCATTGGACTAATTAGTTAAAAACGGCTCCGGACATACTACTGCACACTGCCCCTCAATACACTTTGAAGTATAAGGACAAATAGACCGAATCAAATAATCATTCGGAGTTTCACATTCAACATCCTCCCGACATTCCACCTCCAAAACTTCCACAACAGTAAAATCCTCCTCTTCTTGAGCACAACCAACAAAAAAACAACTTGCCAATAATAAAACTACTACTCGATTAAGCATATAAACGATTAAACTTATTTCTTTTTCACCTTATCACCCTCCGGGTTAACAGCAGGTTTACTTTTTTTAATCTTCTTCTCTTTCTCCTCTTCGACGATATGCCCAATTCTCTTTACCACTCGAGCTTTTTTAGCATTTTCAATCAATTCCTTCACCATCCCTTTCAACTCCTTCATAAACAACCCAGCTTCATATTCACCACGCTCAATGTCTCGAAGTTTCCTCTCCCACTTACCAGTTAATTCAGGTGACTTTAGTAAATCATTCTGAATTGTATCTATCAAATCAATCCCTGTCTGAGTCGGCTCAATCGATTTACGTTTTTTTTGAATGTAATTCCTCCGAAATAGAGTCTCAATAATCCCAGCTCGAGTAGAAGGTCTTCCAATCCCATTTTCCTTCATAGCTTCACGTAATTTCTCATCATCAACATGTTTTCCCGCCGTCTCCATGGCTCTTAACAAAGTTGCTTCAGTATAAAGTTTCGGTGGACTAGTATTTTTCTCCTTTAATTTCGGTTCATGAGGTCCTTTTTCCCCTTTTTCAAATTCCGGCAAAATCTTATCTTTCCCACCACTTTTTTTAGGAAATAAAACTCTCCAAGTAGGATTAAGAATTTGCTTACCAGTAGCTTTAAACTTTAATTTTTCTACTTTCCCTTCAACAGTTGTATTCGAAATCTCAGAATCAGGATAAAAAGCCGCAATAAATCTACGAGTTACCAAATCATAAACCAATTTCTCATTTTGATTTAATCCATTCGGGTAATTCCCCGTAGGAATAATGGCATGATGATCAGTAACTTTTTTATCATCGAAAACCTTTTTCGATTTCCGAATTTTCTTTTCAAGTAGGGGACTTACAAATTTTTCATAAGGTTTCAATTTTTGCAGAATACCTTTTATTTTTGGATAAACATCACTCGGTAAATAAGT
>CAYNUR010000010.1:0-17375 GCA_964400435.1 uncultured Candidatus Peribacteria bacterium | reverse complement strand
AGTTATGGCAGATGAACATAATTTGTTGGCAGTTTCGCCAATTGATGGAAGATATGCTGTGAAAGTTGATTATTTATCTCAGTATTTTTCTGAGGCTGCTTTGATGAGGTATAGAATATTGATAGAGATTGAATGGTTTATTTTCTTGTTTAACGATTTAAAATTAAAAGGAACGAAGGAGTTGAAGCCAACAGAGTTAAGAATCTTGCGTGGAATTTATGAGCAATTTGATACTATTGATGCTCGGAGGGTGAAAGAGATTGAAAAAATTACAAATCATGATGTTAAAGCCGTTGAGTATTTTATTCGTGAGCAGATAAAAGATACAGATATTGAAAAATATTCTCAGTTTTTGCATTTCGCCTGTACTTCCGAAGACATTAATAATCTTTCTTATTCTTGTATGGTGAGAGATTTTATTGATCGTGATCTTGTGCCAATATTGAGCGGTCTTGTTCAAGAGATTTATACATATGCTCAGTCTACGAAAGACCTTGCTATGATGGCTAGAACTCATGGTCAACCTGCTTCACCAACAACTATGGGTAAGGAGTTAATTAATGTTGTTGCGAGGCTTGAGCGAGAGATTGAAATTCTAGTCAATGGTAAGTTTTTGATGGGGAAGATTAATGGGGCAGTAGGTAATTTTAATGCACATTACGCTTGTTATCCAAAAGTTGATTGGTGTGAAGGAAGTAAGAAGTTTGTTGAGAGTTTGGGGCTGCAATGGAATAAATATACAACTCAGATTGAGCCGCATGATTGTATGGCGGATGTTTTTGATTCTGTTAAAAGGATAAATAATATTATTTTAGATTTTGATAGGGATATGTGGGGATATATTGCGTTGAGCTATTTTGGTCAAAAGACAAAAAAGGGAGAAGTAGGTTCTTCTACTATGCCACATAAGGTAAATCCGATTGATTTTGAGAATAGTGAAGGAAATCTAGGGATTGCAAATTCCTTGTTGGAGCATTTATCTAGCAAGTTACAAGTTTCAAGATGGCAAAGGGATTTATCTGACTCAACTGTTCAAAGAAATATCGGATTGGCTTTTGCTTATTGTGTTCTAGCTTATAAGGCTAGTATTAAAGGTTTATCAAAATGTAAGGTTAACCCTAGTATTATTGAAGATGATTTAAAGGATCGTTGGGAGCTTTTGGCGGAGCCAATACAGATGGTTATGAGGAAAAACCTTATTCCTGATTCATATGAAAAGTTAAAGGAGTTAACTCGTGGGAAAGCAAAAATTACAAAATCTATGATTCATAAGTTTATAGAAGCTTTGGATATTCCAGCTTCAGATAAGAAATCATTAAGTTCTTTGACTCCAGAAAAATACATTGGTTTAGCCGTGAAAATGGTTGAGGAGTATGAGTTGGGAGTTACATCTAGCGGAGTTGGTTGTGGTCCAAGTGGATGTGGTGGATGCCAAGGTTGTGGATAGAGTATGTTGCGTTGAAATTTTTTCTAGTCTACGATATGTAGTGATAGCATCTGTTGAGAGTTTGTCTAGGCGAACTCTTTTTTTGTCTAGTCTTCAATTGTTTCTTTGTGTATTTTGAGGTGTAGTTGAAAGAACAATTTTTTTTATTAATCTTATTCTTATGATTCAAAGATCGAGAAAGTGGGGTGCCAAACTTGTCAGCTTTATGACAATCGCATTAGCTATTCCCATGATGATTACTGTTTATACGGCTTTTGCTGTTGATGATAGTATTGTTGTTAATTCTGTAGATTTAACGTTATTAAATGATGCAGATGCAAACAATTTTGCTGATGTTGGTGATACTATTAGGATTGAAGCTGATATTGATAATGTTGATAATGTTGCAAACGCAGATTGTACTACTGCTTTACCAACAGTTGTTGTTGATTTGCAAGCATATGGTGGTGGAGCTTCAGAAGCTTTATCTGTTCAAACTTGTAATAATGGAGTTTCAGATATTTGGCGTCTAGATTTTGTAGTGGTTGATGCTGATGTTGATGGTATAGATGTGGCTGCAAATGATGCATCTTCTGCCGTTACCGTTAGTGCTTCAGATACTGATGAAGCGGTTGGGGGCGTAAATACTGATCCAACCACTGCGACAAGTAATAATCTTGGCGATGGTGTAATTGATACTGTTGCTACAAATGGTGTTGATACTATTGCTCCATTCTTTCAGTCTATTGATTTGAATGTTGATGCTTCTGCATGTACTGGTAATGCTGGTGTATGTATTGTTGGTGATAACGTTGTGTTTACTTGGGATGCTAGCAATGACCCTGAGAATGCTGATGTCGTAACTGCTCAAGTTAATACTGTTGATTTTGGTGGGGTAGGTTTGACTAGTATGTTAGATGATGGGTTAAATGGTGATGGTGCAGCTGCTGATGGGGTGTATGGGTTGTCGTTTTCAGTGTTGGCAGATACTGATGATCTGAACAATGTAGGTGTGCTTTTTAGGGCGGTAGACGATGCAGGTAATTTTAGTGCTATTGCTAACGGTACTCCTGTTGATGTTGATAATGAAGTTCCATCAGTTACTCCTGCTGACTTAATTGCTGATGAATCTGTATGTACTGGTCTTGGTGGTGGGTGTTTAGTTGGAGATATTATTACTTTCTCATTTGATTCTTCTGCTGAGCCTGAAGCTCCAGTTGTTGTAACTGCTGATTTAACAAATTTTGGAGGAGGAGTAGCTCAAACTCTTTATGATGATGGTTCAAATGGAGATTTAGTCGTTGCTGATGGTGTATTTACTTTCGATTATACAGTTCCAGGTGGTGCTCCAAATGGAACTTTTACCTTTGATGTAACTGCTGAAGATGATGCTGGTAATTCAACAACTAATTCTTCTACCGATGATGCAACTATTAATGATGCTCCGGCTCAAGTTTCAGGTGTAAATAGTCCTGGAAAAACAAATACATCTGTAAGGGTAGCTTGGAATCCTGTTTCAAATACTAATTTTGATCATTATGAAGTTTATTATCGTAGTACTGCCAGTGTAGATAATTCAAACGGTATTTTATGGGGTGTAGCGAATGATGGAGATCTTTCACAAAATACAACTTCTGAGACTGATATTATTGGTTTAAGTTCAGGTCAAGAATATTTCTTCGTTGTGTATTCAGTTAGTCCAGGTGGTACATATAGTGTTGTTTCTAATGAAATCTCTGTAGTTACTGGTTCTACATCCACAAGTAGTGGAGGCGGTGGTGGAGGGGGAGGTGGCTCCTCTTTCATCCTAAACTCTTCGTCAAGTACTGGTTCAACTAATGAGACTTCTACGAGTGAAGATACACAAGAAGAAAATTCAACATCAACTGAAGAAGCTGACACTCTTTCCACTTTAAATCCGATAGTTTCTGCGCCGTTTGAAGATATAATTGGCCACTGGTCAGAAACTTATGTTGAATCATTAAGGCTAGAAGGAATTGTTAGCGGTAAAACTATAGGAGAATTTGAACCAGATGCGAATGTTACAAGAGCTGAGTTCCTTAAAATGGTGATGGGTGCATTTGGCTATGCGCCGGTATCTAGTGGTTCAGAAGACTTTTCTGATGTATCTGAGGGGGAATGGTACTGGGGATATGTTGTAAAAGCTAATGATTTAGGATTTGTAACAGGGTATGATGATGGAACTTTCAAGCCTAACGCAACAATCTCAAGAGTTGAAGCTTTAACAATTGTGATACGAGTCTCTGGATTGGATTATAATCAGGAAGTAACAAATGTTTTCCCTGACACTGATAGATTTGCTTGGTATGCTCAAGTTCTTTCGTTTGCTGTAGAAAAGGACGTTATTGATGGTTATGCTAATGGTGATTTTGGTCCAGCTGACAATCTTACAAGAGGTCAAGCTGCTAAAATTATTGTTCTAACTAATATGCTTTGGTTTGAAATTAACTAAGTAAATAACTAGTTAAGACTTTAAAAAGGGTGGTTTCTATGGAAACTGCCCTTTTTTTATTGTAGTATTAGCGACGAATTAGACGATAATTATATTAAGTATGTTTAAATCGGTAGATGCAAAAAAATCATTTCCAAAAATGGAGGAGGCTGTGTTGAAGTATTGGGAAGATAATAAAATTTTTGAAAAATCTATCGAAATGAGGAAAGGGAAAGAGAAGTTTGTTTTTTTTGATGGTCCACCTTTTGCAAATGGTTTGCCTCATTATGGACATATTTTGGCTAATTGTTTGAAAGATGCGGTAACTCGGTATTGGAATATGCAAGGGTATTATGTGCCACGTACTAATGGTTGGGATTGTCATGGTTTACCTGTTGAATACGAAATTGAAAAAGAATTAGAACTTTCTGGACGTAAAGAAATTGTCGATTATGGTGTTGAGAACTTTAATGGAAAATGTCGAGAGTCAGTTTTTAGATATACAAAGGAATGGGAGGGGTTGTTAAAGAGAATTGCTCGTTGGGTAGATTTTAATGATACATACGCGACTCTTGATAATGATTATATGGAATCGATTTGGTGGGTTTTTAAACAGATTTGGGATAAAGATATGATTTATGCTGGATTTAAATCTATGCATGTTTGTCCAAGGTGTGAAACTCCACTTTCAAATTTTGAAGTTTCTCAAGGATATAAAGATGTAACTGATCTTTCTGCAACTGCGAAATTCAAGTTAGGTGACGAAGCTCTTGAATCTATTGATTCTTCAGGGGAAGAAGTGTTTGTTTTAGCGTGGACTACAACTCCATGGACTTTGCCTGGGAATGTTGCTTTGGCTTTTGGTGATGAAATTTCTTATGTGAAAGTTGCTGCTCAGGATTGCAATGGTAAAGATGAGGTTTATATAGTCGCTGAAGATCTTTGTGATTCTGTTTTTGGAGAGGGAAATTACAATAACCTTGGAAAGATTGATCAAAAAAAACTGGTTGGAAAAACTTATTATCCAGTTTTTAATTATTATTTCGAAAGTGATTTAGAGGGGCTAAAGTATACTATTCAAACTGCAGACTTTGTTACTACAGATAGTGGTACAGGGATTGTTCATGTTGCTCCAATGTTTGGTGAAGATGATTATCAATTAGGGGAGAAAATTGGTTCGGCAATGATTCAACATGTTAAAATGGATGGTACTTTCGTTGATGAAGTTGTTGATTTTGCAGGTAAATTTGTGAAGGGGCAAGATGGAAATATTGCTAAATTTTTAGAAGAAAAAGGTCTTTTATTCAAAAAAGAAAACTATCGTCATAGTTATCCGCATTGTTGGAGATGTGACACTCCATTGTTGAATTATTCTACTCGTTCACTTTTTGTGAGAGTTACGGATATTAAGGATCGACTTTTGGAAAATAATAAAAAGATTAATTGGCAGCCAGAACACATACAAGAAGGACGTTTTGGTAAATGGCTTGATGGTGTTCGTGATTGGGCGATTTCTAGAAATAGGTTTTGGGGATGTGCAATTCCACTTTGGGAGTGTGAGTGTGGAAAACAAACGTGTATTGGCTCTGTTAAGGAGTTAGAGGAGAAAGCTGGTGATTTACCAATGAATAATGGCGAGCTTGATTTACATAAGCCTTATATTGATGATGTGAAGATTCCTTGTGAATGTGGGAAAGAGATGACTAGGATTCCAGATGTGTTAGATTGTTGGTTTGAAAGTGGTTCAATGCCTTATGCTCAGCTTCATTATCCCTTTGAAAATAAGGAAGAGTTTGAGAATAATTTCCCTGCAAATTTTATTGCTGAAGGTTTAGATCAGACTAGAGGGTGGTTTTACACGTTGCATGTACTTTCGACTATTTTGTTTGATGAGCCTGCATTTAAAAATGTAATTGTTAATGGGATACTACTTGCTGCAGATGGTGAAAAGCTTTCAAAGAGAAAGAAGAATTATCCAGATCCAAATGAATTATTTAATGCTAAAGGTGTTGATAGTACTAGAATGTTTTTGTATTCATCAACAGCTCCACTTGCTGAAGACGTTAGATTTTCAGAAAATCATGTTGAAGAAATAGTAAAGAAATTTACTTTAACTCTCTGGAATACTTATAGTTTCTTTGTAACTTATGCGAATATAGATGGATTTGCCCCGAAGTCTATAGAGGATGATTTTTCTCCAGAAAATAAATTAGATCAATGGATTTTATCGGAATTGAATACAGTAATAAAAGAGGTTACTGATAATATGAATAATTACAATTTGACTAAGGCAACAAGGCCAATGTTGGATTTTGTTGAGAACTTATCAAATTGGTATATTCGTCGTTCAAGAAGAAGATTTTGGAAAAGTGAAAACGATGGAGATAAAAATCAGGCATATAAAACGTTATATATAGTTTTGACAGAACTTTGTAAGATTTTAGCTCCGTTTATGCCATTTTTAGCTGAAGAGATTTATCGAAATTTAACGGATGAGGAATCAGTTCATTTTGCGGATTGGCCTAAGGTAAATGAAGAAAAGATAAATATTGAATTGAATGAAGAAATTCACCTATTAAGAATGATTGTTAATCTTGGCCATAGCGTAAGAGCTAAGAAAAAAATAAAAGTTCGTCAGCCCTTATCAAAAGTAAGTGTTGCTCTTCCTAAAGGTGTTGATTCTAAACTTATTGTTGATGAGCAAGATATTATTTTGGAGGAATTAAATGTTAAAGAATTAGTAATTATTAAGGAGGCTTCGGATATGGTTGAAGAATCTGTTATGCCGAATGCTAGAAAGTTGGGGCCGAAATATGGGAAAGAGGTTCAAAATATTATTAAACTGGTAAAATCTGGTGAATTTGAAGTTTTAGATGATGGGAAAGTAAGAGTTGGAGACTTTTTGCTTGAGTCTGATGAAGTAGAAGTTGGTTTTGAAGGGAAAGATGGATTCGATGTTGAGAGTGATGGTGGAGTGGTTGTAGCTTTAGATACTGAAATAACAGAAGATTTACAAAGTGAGGGGTATGCTCGTGATTTAATTAGATATATACAAGAGATGAGAAAAGAAATGGATTATAAAGTTGATGATAGAATTTCAATCTGGATTGATGGTCAAAAGATTCTTCAAGACTGTGTTACTAAATTTTCTGATTATATTAAGAGTGAGACTTTAGCTAATGAAATTCAACAGAGTGGAGATATGGATTGGGATATTGAAAAAGAATTGGATCTTGATGGTTTACATTTAAAGGTTGGAATTAAGAAAGTTTAAAAAGAACTTTATGACTGTAAGACGACTTGAAACTGTTACAGGTGAAGATGTGGAGTTGCCGAAACCAGGTTGGTTATTTGCTCCAAAAGGGAGTGAGGCTAAGGATTTTATGTGGGTAAATCCATGTTTTGATGGGATTGCTAGATTGAGATTTTCGATACCAGGAAAAGTTTTAGAAGTTATTGGTATTGAGCGACCTTCTGAATTAAGAACGTTGGGGGATGGTAGAATAACCTCTGTGGAAAGGAAGGAAGATTTTGTTGAAATTGAGGCGCCACTTTGTAAATTAAATTCTTTAGAAAATCAATCTTCTTCTAGTCGTTTGTCTATTGTTGATCCATATATTGAATTACATAATTTTCTTTATCAGATTTGTGAACAGCTGAATGAAACTTTGAATCGCACTGGTATTAGGATTTCTGATTATAATTCAAATCTCCCTTATAGTTTGGAAGTAGTAGGTGAGGGAGATGAGTTGTTGTCATTAGCTCATTCGCGTCATTTGGAGAATTTTTTATTAAAATTTGATGATTTTTGGAAAGCGTTAGAGTGTAGAGTCTCTAAGGTGCTAAAAAGATTTGATGATTCTAACTCTTAATCTCTAGATAAATATTTCTGTTTTTGATAAATTTTTTGAGAATAATATTTTACCTATGGGAATTTTAAAGAAGGTTTTTATTGGGATTGCTGTAAATGCACTGGTAATGTTTTTACTAACTTATACTGTTGATGGAATAAGTTATACTGGTGGGTTTAAGTTTTTTCTTCTTTCTGGGATAATTTTGGGTTTGATTAATTTTTTTGTGAAGCCAATTCTTAAGTTGCTTTCTCTACCGATTGTTATTTTGAGTGGAGGATTTTTTCTAATCTTGATAAATGTTTTTCTTTTGTGGTTTATGGTTTATTTCTTTGAAGTTGCTGAATTTAGAGATGTTAGGTTAATTATTACTGGCTTTCAATCTTATTTGATTGGTGCTATATTTTTTGGCGTAATTAATTGGATAGTACATTTATTCTTTAAAAGGTAGACATGCAGACTTTATTATTATCAGTTCAAGTTGTTATTTCGATTTTATTATCAATTTCAGTACTAATGCAGCAAAAGGGAACAGGGCTTTCTGCTACTTTTGGTGGACAAGGTGGTTTTCAAGCAACAAAAAGAGGTGCTGAGAAATTTCTTTCTACTGCTTCGTTAGTTCTTTCTATTCTTTTTGTTTTGAATTCAATTGCTTTTCTGATAATCTAGTTTTCTTCCTTATTTTCAAGGAGAATGTTATGATCCTGTAAAAGTAAAAAGTTTCTTATGAAGCCTGTAAGGTTTGTATCAAAGGTTTTTAGATCTTATGAGTTTGGTGATTGGATGATCTCATTAATGGCAGTAGTTATCTTCTTGTTAATGATTTTGAAGATGATGATTTTTCCTTATGGAGTTTTTGGCTTTGGTGAATCTAATATTTATACAGAAGGTTTAGTTTCAAGAACTGGTTTTCAGACGATAAATCCTTTATTTGTTGATTATAATGAAGCTGATCGTGAGGTCTCGCGTTTAGTTTTTTCAGGTTTAATGAAATATGACCCAACTCAAAGAGAGATTGTTGAAGATATGGGTAAATTGGTTATAAATGAAACAAAAACTGAATATACATTTACATTAAGGGAGGGATTAAAATGGCATGATGGAAAAAGCTTAACTGCAAATGATGTATATTTTACTTTTCATGATGTTATTCAGGATCCCACTTTTTCTAATCAAATTTTAAAAGCTAACTTTTCTGGAGTTGAAATTGTTCAAATTGATGAGCGAACTGTTAGGTTTATTTTGGAAAAACCAAATATTTTCTTTAAGACAAATTTAACGATTGGGATTTTACCAAAGCATTTATTGGAAGATGTTGCTCCTGTTGATTTGTTGCAAGCAGAATTTAATCAAATGCCAATCGGTAGTGGTCCTTATATGTTTTCTTCGCCAGTTGAAACTGAAAATGATGGAAGAATGCAGGTTACTCTACAACGGAATCCGTATTATTATAATGAGCCTTCTGAAATTGAATTTATTAGATTTATAGCTTTTTCAACTTTTGATGATTTAATCGAGCAATCAAATATTATCAACGGAGTTGTAAGGCTTTCTGGACCTGCAATTGCAAATTTTAAAAATGACGAGAGGTTCGAACTTTTGCCGTATGAATTACCTCAGTATATGGCTGTGTTCATGAACATGGAGAGTGAGATTTTACAAGAGGATCAATTGGTTCGTTTAGCTTTACAGAAGGCAATTGATAAAAAAGAATTAATTGGAAATTTGTCAGAGAAGAAGATTGTTGATACGCCTTTGATGGAATTAAGTCAGGAAGACTGGGTTTATCAATCTAGTACAGAAGAGGCGCAAGGTGCTCTTAAGGATTCTGGTTTTGAGTATGCAGAAGAGGACACAGAGAAGATGGGGATTAGGTATAATGAAGATGGCGAAGCACTTGAAGTGAATTTGATTGCTAGACTTTATGATGAAGGCACGTATCAGTATGAAGAGTCAATAGAGGCGATTACTTTTATGACTGAAGCCTGGGAGGGGATTGGATTTAATGTGATTACTGAATTGTTGCCGGTTGATCAATTTGAGCAGAGAATTATGTTAAGGGATTATGACCTTTTATATGTTGGCCAAAGTTTGGGTTATAATTTAGATACCTACTCTTATTGGCATTCAACTCAAGCTGATCCTATGGGGCAGAACTTTTCTAATTATAAAAGTTTTCAAGTTGATAGTTTGATTGAGGATATTCGTTCAGTTTTTAATCAAGAAAAACGAACTAGAGAACTAAATGAATTGGCAGAAAGAATTAAAGAAGATGTACCTGCAATCTTTCTGTTTAGACCTGTTTACTATTATGCAAGTGACGGAAAAGTGACTGGTATTTCTATGGATGGTGTTGTGTTTCCGAGTGATCGTTTTGTAAATGTTTCTAGTTGGAGCTTTAAATAGTGTACCACTCGCTTTGTTCGGGGACACTATGTCGTACCGTTTTTATTGAAAAAAGCTTTACTTTTTTACTTTTATTCTGTATTTATTTATAGCAATTTAGAGTTTAATAAAGCGATTATGCAAGTTATCTTAAAAGAAAATGTTAAAAAACTTGGTAGGAGAGGTGATATTGTGAAAGTAGCTCCTGGATTTTTTAGAAATCTACTTTTTCCAACAGGAAAAGCTGAGATTGCTACTAAATCGAAATTAAAGTTAGCTGAAGAACGAAAAGAAAAGGCAAGAGCAGAAATGGAAAAACTACTTGAGAATGCTAAAGAGGTGATTGAAAAACTCAATGGAATGAGTCTTGTTGTTAAGAGAAAAACAACTGATAAAGGAACATTATATGCAGCTATCTCTGAAATGGATGTAGTAGACTTGATTGAAGAGGAGTCAAAGATGAAGTTAGATAAAGATTCTATTAAAATGGATCACCTTAAAGAGGTTGGAGATCATGTTGTAAAAGTTGAAGTTGGTGATGCAGGTGTAGCTGAAGTTAAATTAAAAATTGAATCACTATAAGTTTAATGGATAGGGGGAGAGTTTTAGCGGTTGACTATGGAGCAAAAAGGGTTGGTTTAGCGAGTGGAGATTTGGGTTCAAGAATTGCTTTTCCAAAAGGATTTATCGAGAATAAGTCTAGCAGTTTCCTAATTAAAGAGCTGCTAGATTTTTGTTTAGATTGGGGAATTACTAAAATTGTTTTTGGTCTTCCAATAAATATGTCTTCGAATGATTCTGAAAATCCAATTATGGCTAAAATGAAGGATTTTGTTTCAAAGCTTGAGGAAAGTATTTTCAATTCATCTAAGGATAATATTCAATTGATTGATATTGTTTTCTTTGATGAGCGTTTAAGTACTTTTGAGGCTGAAAGTTTAATTGATAAGAATTCTGACTTTTTTAAGGACAAAATGATGCATAAAGATGCAATTGCTGCTAAAGTTATATTAGAGAGATACTTTGAAAGTTTAACTAAGGATTTGGATGTTAATTAATGTACTAATTGTTGCTGGAATATTACTGATCCTATTTATTATATCTAGGATCATAATTAATATTCAGCAGATTAGAGTGAAGTATAGGCAGAAATATACTATTTTACAGGTTAGGGTAACAAAAGAGAGTGAAACTGGTCCAATTGCTGCAGAGCATATTTTTGCTACTTTGCATGGTATTCAAACTGAATTTTCTTTTTTCCAAAAGCTTAGAGGGTACTCTAGTGAGAATATAAGTTTTGAGATTGCTAGTATTAATCGAGTTATTAAGTTTTATGTGGCTTTTCCAGAAAGTCTTAGAAATTTAGTTGAAGGGCAAATTTATGCGCAGTATCCTGATGTGGAGATTGAAGATTGCAAGGATTATTCGATGAGGACCGAGATGCGTGGACGTTTTGCTAATGCAGTTGGTGCTGAATTAAGACTTATTGAGCCTGATCTTTTTCCAATTAAGCGTTATCCTCAATTTGAGGATAAGCTGACACGCTTAGCGTTAGATCCTTTGGCTGGAATAACTTCTTCGCTTGTCCAATTTGATGATCCAGATGATGAAGCATGGGTTCAAGTTGTTGTTACTCCTTTACCATCTAAGTGGAGAAGAAAATTAGTTAATTGTATTAAGATATTAAATAAAGGTATTTTTGGTAATATTGGAAAACTTCAAGGTTGGTATGCCGCTGCATTTACTACTCGAAAAACATGGCCGAAAATTGTTTTTTTTCCAGTTTATGTTATTTTTTGGTTTCAAGGATTTTTAGCAAACGCTGGGGCTGATATTAGTATGGGGCCAGGTCCTGCGACGACGAGTGATGATCCGGAGGAAATTACTTCTAGTACCCATGATAGAGAGTCTGCAATGGGGGCGGCTATTGATAAGGTTTCTAGGTTATTGTTTGAGGTAAATATTAGAGTTGTTTATGTTCCAAAAACTAAAAATGTAAATCGTTCACAGATTAAATTACGTGAGATAGCTGGTGCGTTTAAGCAATTTAACTTTCCTCATTTGAATGGTTTTACGATTGATAGTTTTGCTCAAGGTAGTGAAATGGTTAATCGATATCGTAAGCGGATAATTAATGATGGTTTTATTCTTAGTAATGAAGAGTTGGCCACTGTTTATCATCTGCCAAATTTAACTGTGAAGACTCCAACAATATATTGGGTTTCGAGTAAAAAGTTAGAACCACCTTCGGATTTACCTGTTTATCATGAAGCTGAATCTGATGATATGCAAAAAGTCTCTGTCTTAGGTAAGACGAATTATCGTGGAAATCAGAAAATTTTTGGGATAAAGCCTTTAGATAGGCGTAGGCATATTTATGTTATTGGGAAAACTGGGATGGGGAAATCTACTTTATTGGAAAATATGATTCATTCTGACATAATGGCTGGAAAGGGTGTAGGAGTTATTGATCCTCATGGTGATTTAGCTGATGCTGTGTTAGGATTTGTGCCATCAAATAGAACGAATGATGTTATCTTGATTGATCCTGCAGATAGGGATTATGCAGTTGCGTTTAATATGTTGGAGAATGTTGATCCGGCATTGAAGTCTATTGTATGTAGTGGATTGGTAGGGATTTTTAAGAAGATATATGCTGATAGTTGGGGGCCTCGTTTAGAGCATATTTTAAGGAATACAATTTTATCATTATTGGAATATCCAGGGACATCTATGCTTGGAATAACTAGAATTCTTCAGGATAAAAGCTTTAGAAGAAAAGTTATTAAGAAAATTCAAGATCCAGTTGTTAAGGCTTTCTGGTTACAAGAGTTTGAAGTCATGCAGCCACGTTTTCAGACTGAAGCGATTTCACCAATTCTAAATAAAGTTGGTCAGTTTTTAGCTAGTTCTACGATTAGGAATATAGTTGGGCAGCCTAAAAGTTCAGTAGATCTTCGTTTTGCTATGGATAAAGGAAAGATTGTTATCGTGAATTTGTCTAAAGGTAAAATAGGTGAAGATAATTCATCATTACTTGGCGCGATGTTTATTACTAAATTCCAACTGGATGCAATGAGTCGAGCAAATATTCCTGAGAATCAACGTAAAGATTTTTATTTGTATGTAGATGAGTTCCAGAACTTTGCTACTGATTCTTTTGCGACAATTCTTTCTGAAGCCAGGAAGTATCGTTTGAATCTAACAATGGCGAATCAGTATATTGCTCAAATGCCTGATGAGGTGAGGGATGCAGTTTTTGGTAACGTTGGTTCAATTTTTGCTTTTCAAGTTGGTTTTGATGATGCAGAATATCTTTCTCAACAGTTTGGGGAAGAAGTTTTACCGGCTGATTTGGTATCCTTGAGTAAATATACTGCTTATATGAGATTATTGATTGAAGGGATGCCTTCAAAAACGTTTTCATTAGGAACGCTACCTCCACCGAATTTTGAATATCAAGCTGAAAGGGTTGAAAAGGTTAGAAAAGTTTCACGAGAAAGATATGCGAAAAAGGTTGAGGTCATAGAAGATAAGATTAGAAGATGGAGTAGTGGAAAAAATGATGAGGACAATGATGATGGCTCGAATTCTAGTGAGGAGGGTGGTAAGAAAAATAAGAGAAAAGTTGATTCAAAGGATAGTAAATCAGCGAATAATAAATCAAAAAATAATAAGAAAAAAAGTTTTGATTCAAGGAAAAAAGATGAGCAACATAATAAGAAAAAATGATTAAAGAACTTTGTTTAAAAACTTGGCACGATTGGAAGGTTTTATTTAAGGATAGGGCATACATGTTATCTTTGTTTGCTGGTATTTTTCTTTTAGCTTTTGCTATTGGATTTACAGGAATGGTTAGTGAGTTTAAAGAAGCTGGTGAGTTTGTTTCTGTTGGAGATATTATTTTGGATAATATTCCTACTGTTAATATGGAGTTTTTCTTTTCATGGGGCATATACCTTACGGTTTTATTAATTGCTATTTATACAATTTTATTTCAGCAGGAGAAGTTACCTTTTACGATGAAGAGTTATGCTCTACTTTTAACAGTTAGGGCTTGTTTTATCCTTTTGACTAATTTTGGTCCACCTGATGGGCATATTTATCAATTTGTTGAGGCTGGTTCAAGTGTAATTGATGAATTTTCATTCAAGAATGATCTGTTTTTTTCAGGTCACACTGCTGTTCCATTCTTAGCTTTCTTGCTTTTCAGGGAAAGTAAGATTCGTTTTGTCTTTTTATTTAGCACTATAATTCAAGCGATTACAGTTTTGTTAATGCATGTACATTACTCTATTGATGTTTTTGCTGCTCCCTTTATTACTTATGGAATTTATGCTTTTTCAAATCATATTTTTAATGATTTAAATGTTAGGTTCAGAATGCAAATAAAAAGATATGGGTGGAATGCACTCAAAGTGAAAATGAAAACTTATCGTAATAGAAAAAAGTTAGGTTTAGTAACTTCAGAGCTTCAAGAGGATACAATTGAGATTAGTTCATAATTATTAAAATACTTTACTATGGAAATTGTTAATACTGATATGGCACCAAAGGCTATTGGTCCATACTCTCAGGCGGTTAAAGCAAATGGTTTTATTTTTTGTAGTGGTCAAATCGCTTTAAATTCTGAGGGGAATTTGATTGAAGGTAGTGTTTCAGAACAAACTGAACAGATTATGGAGAATTTATCTTCAGTACTAATGGAGGCAGGTAGTAGTCTAGAGAAGATTGTAAAAACTACAATTTTTCTTACTGATATGAATGATTTTTCAGCTGTTAATGAAATTTACTCAAACTACTTTAGCGAGAATCATAAACCTGCAAGAGCGACAGTCGGTGTGAATTCTTTACCTAAAGGTGTAAAAGTAGAAATTGAATGTACAGCTATTGCTTAAGTTTTAAGTAGTGGCTTGATTCCTGGAAGTACTTTTCCTTCTAAAAATTCAATTGCTGCTCCACCACCAGTTGATATATGAGTGAATGCTTCTGGTGGTATGTTCAATCTTTTAATTGCATCTGAAGTATCTCCACCCCCGAGATATGAATTGCATTTATGTTTAGCTACTGTGTTTGCTATTTGTCGTGTCCCATTTTTAAATGGCTCATATTCGTATACTCCCATTGGTCCATTCCAAATCACTGTTCCAGATTCTTCGATTAGATTACAGTATTTTTCGACAGTCCATTTTCCAATATCAAGGATTTTCATGTCGCCAATTACGTCCTCAATTGGAACGTTTACAGTCTCTGCTGCTTCAGAAATTTCACTTGCTACTACAACGTCGTGAGGGAGTACTAGTTTTTCATGATGTTTCTCAAACTCAAGCATTATTTCTTGTGCGACTTCTACTTTTTCTTCCTCGTATAAAGAATCTGCGACATTGTATCCTGCAGCTTTTAAAAATGTGTTTGCTAAGCCACCACCAAGTATTACGTAGTCTGTTTTGTCGATGAAATTTTTGATCATTCCAATTTTGGTTCCAATTTTTGCTCCACCTATGATTAATGTGATTGGGTGAATTGGTTCTTCGTTAATTAATGGAGATAGTGCCTCAATTTCTTTTTGCATTAAGAAACCAGCATATGATTCAAGATAATTAGCAACACCTGCTGTTGATGCATGCGCTCGATGAGCAGTTCCGAAAGCGTCATTAACATAAAGATCAGCATATGAAGCTAGTTTTTTTGAAAATTCTTCATCGTTGGTTTCTTCTTCTGCTCTAAATCTGATATTTTCAAGCATAATTATTTCGCCATCTTCCATGCTATTTATTTCATTTTCAACACTCTTACCTATTATTTCATTAAGTTTTTTTACTTTCTTTTTGGTTAGTTCAGCTAGTCTTTCAGCAATTCGGTCTACTCTAGATTCTTCAACGATTTTACCTTTAGGTCTTCCAAGATGAGTTACAAGAATTAACTTTGCACCTTGGCCAACAAGAAATTTAATAGTTTCGAGTGATTCTTTTATTCGAGTGTCATCCTCAATTTCATATTTGCTATTAAGTGGAACATTGTAGTCAACTCTGACTAATACTTTTCTTCCTTTTAAGTTTTCTAACTCTTGAATTTTTCTAAAGTTCATATTTTTATGTTTAAAGTGTAGTTTGTAATAATAGAGACTGAGCAAATTCTTCTCCTTTGTTTAAGCCTGAGGAGCTGATTCTTTCTTTAGCTTGATCAACTGTCTCACAGCTTAAAACGCCAAATATAATAGGTTTATTTAACTCTAATTGTACCTGCATTAAACCTTGGTAACTGTTTTCTGTAACAAGGTCGTAGTGGCTGGTTTCTCCTCTGATTACTATTCCAAGTGCAATTACTCCATCTAATTTGTGTTTTTCAATTACTTTTTTTGAAGCAAAGGGTAGTTCTAGTGCTCCTCCAGTTCTAAATACTTTAATGTTATCTTTTGGGACATTTTGCTTTTCTAGTTCGTTTTGTGTGTTTTTAAGGAGTTCTTTTCCAAGTATCTCATTAAAATAGGGGAGTATTATCCCAACTTTTAAGTTTTTTCCGTCTATTTGGATATTTGTAGGATTTAGCTTCATATTAATTGTTATAAGAATCCTCTTGATTGTAAAAATTCGTATGTTGATTCCTTTTCTTTTGTTTCTAATAGTCTAGCGAGATATCGAGAAATTAAATCTATTTCAAGGTTAACATTATCTTCAGTTTTTAGATATTGCAGATTGGTAGCTTTTAATGTGTGATCGATAAGGTCGACATTAAAGGTTTCTCTTTCTAACTTGGAAATTGTTAAACTAATTCCGTTGATTGTAATTGATCCTTTTAGAGCTAAATTATGAGCAATTTTTAAAGGAAATTTTATTTTTAGAATTGTTCTATCGTTTTCTTTTGCGAGTTGAGTGATTTTACCTAGGCAGTCAACATGTCCTAAAACCATGTGTCCGTCTAATCCTTGATTTAATTTTAGAGCAGGTTCAAGATTTACATAGTCGCCTTCATTTATTTGCGATAGATTAGTTAGTTCGAGAGTTTCTTTAATTGCCTCCATTGTGAAACTTTTTTCTGAAAGTTTAGTAATGGTTGTACAGGTACCATTAACTGCGATTGAGGCACCAATTTCTTGGTTTTCAATTGTCTTTTTGCATTCAATTTTAAAGATGCTTTTATCATTGAGCTTTTTTATTTCTTTAACTTTTCCAAGTTCTTTTATTATTCCTGTAAACATTTTATTGGGTTATTAATTGTAGTTTAGATTCTTTTTAGAAAAATTTTAAGAAAATTTTAGAAT
>CAYNUR010000009.1:0-17736 GCA_964400435.1 uncultured Candidatus Peribacteria bacterium | reverse complement strand
AAACTCAACCTTCCTAATATTTATAGAAATAGCCTTTACCATGAACTAATCCAATCAAACTAGTTTCAAAACCTTCATCAACTTTTTTCCTTAATCTTTTTATTGTAGTTTGAACAACATTTGAATGATAACCAGGCTTAAAGCCCCAAACCTTGATTAAAATTTTTTCAATACTTACAACAGATCCCTTTGCTTTTACCAACAATCTTAATAACTCACATTCTCTCTGAGTTAAAGAAATCTTTTTCTTCTCCCTGATCAATAAACATTTTCTCCAATCAAAACTAATTCCACCGACCAATTGTTGATTATCAATCGCCACAACTCTTCTAACCAAAGCCTTTACTCTTGCCAAAAGTTCACTATTTTCAAAAGGTTTTGTCAAAAAGTCATCAACACCCAAATTCAGTAATTCAACTTTTTTCTCTGTTGAATCAAGGGCAGACAAAACTAAAATCGGCAAATCAATAATTTTCTTCTTCAATTCAATTAACAAGTCTTGCCCAGGCCGTCCTTGCAAAACTAAATCTAAAATTACCAAATCAGCAGTATAAAGATCTTGAGATTCAAGCACCTCTTCAATCGACCTAAACGAAACAACCTTATATCCTTTATTAGAATTAAAAAGCTTCTCTAGCCTTTGAGCCAACATAATTTCATCCTCAATGATAACAATTTTAATCAAGAATTTTTTCAAGTTAAAGAAATAAGAACAAATACTACCAATTAATCCCTCTCTAGTCAGATCATCTTCGCCTTTGTCATAATTTTGTCATAATCTACCAGCTCACAAAAGTTCTAACAACAAGCAGGGACAAAAGGAAAAACAACTGGCATAACAATTACTAGACCCATATGTGACTATATCCCTAGATAAAATAACTTTTCCACCAGCAAGGAATTCTAGAGATTCTTACCAGTGAGAAGAAAGACAATCAAAATGAAGATTTCCATCTTCATTGATTCTCCACCTGTAATGAGCGTACTCCTTTGATTGCATCCGTACTACAAGAGTCTTTGGTAAAGTTCTCCTAACCTCATCGAGATCAACTTCATCCAAGAGATACGAAGCCTTCAGTGGAAGCCCCCTCTCTCTAAGATAAGACTTGATTCGATCGAGCAAACTCTCGCTGCAACCCATGAGCCCCTCTCGGTAAAAAGAAAAGAGGTATCCGATACAACCTGTACGAACACCTCAAGGTAAGCCACCTATAATCTAACTAAAACAACTCGTCAATTATTTCTTCTTAGCCCCTCTTCGACCTCTTTTGGGAGCCTTACGCTTCTTTTCTAACATTTCTACCGCTTTTCCAAAAGTAATCTCCTTTGGATCCATACTTTTCGGCACAGAAACATTTGTCTTTCCATCAGTGATATAAGGACCAAATCTACCATTTTTAACCAAAATTTGTCCTCCACTCTCAGGATCATTATCCAATTCCAAAATTGGTTTCGCCATTTCTTTCTTTCTCTTAATTTCTTCTTTCGAAATCTTTTCAGATTCTTCCAAAGTAACAGTATAAGGATCGTAATCCTTCGGTAATGAAACATTCACAGAACCAACTTTCAAATATGGCCCATATCTTCCAACCAAAACCACAACCCTTTCTCCATCCTTGTTTTTTCCTAAGTCTCTAGGTAATTCTAAAGATTTTAAAGCTTCCTCTAAAGTAATCGTTTCAAAATAAGTACCATCAGGCAACGAAGCTCTTCTAGGCTTTTCTTCCATTTGATCAATTTCTTCTTTGGAATATTCACCTAATTGAACATACGCACCAAATCTTCCATGCCTAACAACAACATCAAGTCCAGACTTTGGATCCTTACCAATATTTCTCGATTTTAAAACTTTTTCTTTTTCTAAACTCTTATCTTTTTGTTCAATTTTCTTATGGAAAGGACCATAAAACTCTTTAATCATTGGAACCCACTCAAGCTCACCTTGTTCAACTTTATCAAGTTTTTCTTCCATTCCAGCTGTAAATTTATAATCAACAACCTTCGGAAAATGCTCAACTAAAATATCTGTCACCAACATCGCCAAATCAGTTGGTCTCAATGATCTTCCTTCTTTTTCCACATATCCTCTATTCATAATAGTACTAATCGTAGGAGCATATGTACTCGGTCTACCAATCCCTTCACTTTCCATCATTTTAACTAACGATGCTTCTGTATACCTTGCAGGAGGTTTAGTAAAATGTTGAGTACTGTTCATTTTCATCAAATTCACATCTTCATCTTCATTTAATTCAGGCAAGAATTTTTCACCATCGTTCGCTGCAGCATTTTCATCATCACTACCTTCCATGTAAACCTTCATGAAACCAGCAAATTTCACAGTTTGACCAGTTGCTCTAAACATATATTGAGTCGATTTTCCTGCTTTCATAGGCTCAATATCCACAGCAGTTTTACTTAAAACAGCATGAGCCATCTGACATGCCAAAGTCCTTTTCCAAATCAAATCGTACAACTTATATTGATCTGCAGATAAGTATTTTTTAGCATTTTCAGGCTTTAACTCTAAATCCACAGGACGAATCGCCTCATGAGCTTCCTGCGCTCCTTTTACCTTTTTATAAACTCTAGGCTTTGGAACACAATATTCTTTCCCAAATTCATCTAAAATCACCTTTTTTGCAGTATCAACAGCTAATTTAGAAAGATTCAAACTATCCGTTCTCATATAAGTAATCAAACCAGTTTCACCAGAACCAACATCAATACCTTCATAAAGTTGCTGAGCAACTCTCATTGTTTTTTTAACTGAAAAACCTAATTTTCTAGAAGCTTCTTGTTGCAAAGTTGAAGTAATAAAAGGTGGCGAAGGATTTCTTTTCACGTCTTTCTTATCAACCTTAACCACTTTATAATCAGCTCCATCAATATCTGAAAGAACCTTTTCAGCATCTTTCCCGTTCGTAACCTTTAGCTTCTTGCCTTTGTATTTTTGCAACTCAGCCTGGAAAATTCCTTCAGTTTTTTTAGAACCGTCTTTTTGAAAATCTCCAATAATTTTCCAATATTCTTCAGGCACAAAAGCTTGAATTTCTCTTTCTTTATCAACAATCAATCTAACTGCAACACTTTGCACTCTTCCAGCTGAAAGACCATAACGAACTTTTTTCCATAAAAGGGGAGATAGTTCATAACCAACCAATCGATCTAAAACACGACGAGCCTGCTGTGCATCAACCTTATCTTGATCAATTTCACGAGGATGATCTAATGAAGCCTTGATTGCACCTTCTGTAATTTCATGAAAAACAATTCTTTTTACTGGAATCTTCTTTGGATCAACTTTTAAAGCTTTTAACAAATGCCAACCAATTGCCTCTCCTTCACGATCCTCATCCGTTGCGAGCCAAAGATTCTCAGACTTCTTCAAATTATCTTTCAACTCCTTAATAACTTTTTTCTTATCAACTGAGACCATATAAGTTGGCTCAAAATCACCATCAATATCAATACCCATCTTAGATTTTGGCAAATCACGAACATGCCCCATTGATGCCAAAACCTTATAATTTTTCCCCAAAAACCTCGAAATAGTCTTCGCCTTTGCTGGGGATTCCACGATCACTAAATTTTTAGCCATAATTTCAATTTTTTTTAATTTTCAACCTCCATTCTTATTAAATTTACCTTAAAGAGTCAACCAGAAGAACTTGCCCGATACAAAATCCTTTCAAAATTTCAAAAAATAAATACCACTTATCTAGTTACATCACTCCTCAACCCCACAGGAGCAATTCATGGCTTATGGCTACCAAAAAACAAGTTTAACTAAAAATCAAGAAAAAACCCTAAACAACAAAAAAGACGCTTACACAAGGGCTTCAAGAGGTATTCGACACAACAAAAACCCCTCAAGCAAAGGCCAAAACGCCCCACTTTCAGTGATTAAGCTTGATTTTAGCTATTAAGGGCATATAATTCTGGCGTCCATTGAGTTATGGACTTAAAATAAAGCTTTTATTTATCTAACCTAAAAAGCTATGACTAAACAAGACTTAGTAGCAGGTGCAGCTCAAGCAGCTGGAGTTACTAAAAAAGCAGCTGGTGAAGTACTAGATGCAATTTTAGATCACATCACTAAAGCTCTTCAAAAAGGTGAAAACGTAACAATCACTGGATTCGGAACTTTCAGAGTTTCAAAAAGAGCTGCTAGAACTGGTGTTAACCCAAGAAACCCATCTGAAAAAATCAAAATTCCTGCAATGAATCTACCTGCATTCAAAGCTGGAAAATCTCTAAAAGATGCTGTTAGATAAGAAATTATTCACAGTTTTTTATTAAGAGGGCCTACAAAGCCCTCTTTTTTTATACCAAATCGCAACACGCCACAGCTCTACATTCGAACAAAGTGCCTGTCGACCGGAGCATGAGCGTAGGTGGAAGTGGTACACACTTGAAAAAAACTATTAAACAAAGTAGATTAGTGGCCAAGACAAATCTAATCTTTAGAAGTGCAAAAATTACTGAAAAACTTAGAAAAAGACGCTCTAGCAAAACTAGAAAAAATTTCGTCTTCAGAGGAACTTCTAAAAATTGAGAAAGAAGATATTGGTAGAAAAGGAAAACTTACAGAAATTCTAAGAGGAATTAAAGATCTAAGTGCAGAGGAAAAATCGATCACAGGAAAACTTTCCAATGAAGTAAAAAACAATATTCAAGCAAAAATCAACAAGATTAAAGCTAAAATTGAAGCAAAAGAATTAGAAGAAAAACTATCTGATGATTTTTTCGACACTACTATTCCAGGAAAAGTACCAGAAATAGGACACATACATCCACTTTCAAAAATTCAGGAAGAAGTTGAAAGAATTTTCAATCAAATGGGATTTGCAATTATGGACGGCCCAGAAGTTGAATCAGAATATTATAACTTTGAAGGATTAAACATCCCTGGAGATCATCCAGCAAGAGACATGCAAGACACCTTCTTTATTCAAGACAAAAACGACAAGAAACACGGGAGACTTGTTTTGAGAACACACACTTCTCCTGTACAAGTCAGAACAATGGAAAAATATGGAGCACCACTCAGAGTAATTGTTCCAGGAAGAGTTTTCAGATATGAAGCAACAGATGCCTCACACGATACAACTTTCTATCAAGTAGAAGGATTATTAATAGATAAAAACACATCGCTAGCTCATCTAAAAGGTATTATGGCAGAAATGCTCAGTCGACTTTTTGGGAAAGAGGTTAAAGTTAGATTTAGACCAGGATATTTCCCTTTTGTAGAGCCTGGACTTGAACTAGATTTTTCTTGCCTAATCTGTGAAGAAAAAGGCTGCAGCGTTTGTAAAAAAACTGGCTGGGTTGAGTTTATGGGAGCAGGAATGGTTCACCGAAACGTTTTAACGGCAGGAGGAATTGACCCCGACGAATATCAAGGTTGGGCCTTCGGATTTGGATTAACAAGACTTGTTATGATGAGATATGGGATTGATGATATAAGGTTGCTTTCAAATGGGGATATAAGATTTGTAAAACAATTTTAAAAAAGTTTTAATTTTATAATCCATCCACAACCCCCTCCCTCCTCGGGGAACAAAAAAATCTATCAAAAAAAGGTTAAAAAATACTAAAATTATTCTAAAAAATTCCTGAAAAATGCACATCTCACTTAATTGGCTAAAAGACTTCATAGAAATTCCAAAAGACCTATCTCCTCAAGAGTTAGGTAGTCAATTAACGCTAAAAACAGCTGAAGTAGAACAAGTCGTAGAGGAATCAAAGAAATTCGAAAACATGGTTGTCGGACAAATAGTTGAATTAAAACCTCATCCAGACGCTGATAAATTACAAATTGCTATCACTTCAGTTGGTAAAGAAAACCTACAAATTGTATGTGGAGGACAAAATCTTGAAGAAGGAATGTATGTTGCTGTTGCAAAAATAGGAGCAGTTGTTGATTGGCATGGAAAAGGTGAAATTATTGAAATGAAAAAAGTCAAAATCCGTGGAGTTGAAAGCTACGGAATGATTTGTGCTGGATCAGAAATTGGAGTTGAAAATACCAGTGAAGGACCACACGACATTTTAGATCTTTCACCATTAAAACCAAAAGTTGGTCAATCACTCTCAGAGCTTTTAGAAAAAAATGATGTAATTTTCGAGATTGATAATAAATCGCTAACACACCGCCCCGACCTTTGGGGACACTATGGAATTGCCAGAGAGATTTCAGTAATCACAGGTAATAAGTTAAAAAAGTATGAACCAAAAGTACAAATTCCAGAAAAGGGAGAATCTCCAAAAGTAGAGGTAAAAAATAAAACACTTTGTCAAAGATATTGCGGGCTTATAATTGAAAATATCAAAGTCGAATCTTCACCAAACTGGCTACAAAGAAGATTGAAAGCAGTGGGACACGGAACTCACAATAACATTGTCGACATCACAAACTACGTAATGGCTGAAACTGGACAACCAATGCACGCATTCGACAAAAACTACATCAAAGAAAAAATCGTAGTACGCCTAGCTGAAAAAAACGAAAAATTCACAGACTTAAAAGACAATAAACACAAACTTTCTGACAAAATGCTTATAATAGCAGATTCAGAAAAAGCAGTTGCTGTTGCAGGAGTTATCGGTGGTAAAAATAGTGGAATTAACGAAAAAACGACATCAATAATTCTAGAATCAGCAACATTTAATTCTTCATCAATAAGAAGAACTTCAACTGAGCTTGGAGTTAGAACTGACTCCGTTCAAAGATTCGAAAAATCTTTAGATCCAAATTTAGCTGAACACGCAATAAAAAGAGCCGCAGAATTAATTCTTGAAATTTGCCCTGAAGCAAAAATAGCTGGACCAATAACTGATATATCAAATTTTGACAAAAAAGTTCCTCAAATTGACTTAAAAATAGAAAAAGTAATTTCAAAAATTGGAATTGATATCCCAACTTCAGAAATCATCAAAATTCTGGAAAGCTTAGAATTCAAAATTGAAAAAAAAGACAAAGAAAACTTAAAAGTTACAATTCCAAGCTTCAGAGCAACAAAAGACGTAGACATCGAAGATGACCTTATTGAAGAAGTTGCAAGAATTTATGGCTACGAAAATATACCTGCAAAACTTCCATCTTTACCTACAAAACTTCCTGAAGAAAACACAGATAGATTCGCTAAACATAGAGCAAGAGAGCTTTTCTCTTATGGACTAGGTTTTAACGAAGTTTACAACTATTCATTCTACGGAAACAAAGAACTCGACAATTCTTTAATGAATGAAGAATCTCACCTAAAGTTACTAAATTATCTTTCGGAAGACCAAACACACATGAGAACAACTTTAACTCCCAACATGCTTAAAGCTGTTCATTTAAATAGTAAATATCACAAAAAATTCAAAATATACGAAATCGGTCGAAGCTATAAAGATCTCAAAGAGGTCTTCCCACTAGAAGAAAAACAAATTGCCGGAGCCGTTGTAGAGAAAAGTAAAAAAGACAAAACTTTTTACGAAGCAAAAGGAGCAGTGGAAAAATTCCTAGAAAAATTCTGCCCTAAAAAAATAAAACAAGTAAGTGAAGTCAAAAACACACCATATGCTCATCCCTATCGAGCAATCAGCTATATGAATAAAGATGGAAAAGTTCTAGCAAAAGTCTTCGTTATCCATCCATTAGTTAAGAAAAATTTCGACTTAGAAAACTACAGCGTTAGCCTTTTTGAAATCAATTTCACGGAAGTCCAAAAGTCTGAGAAAAAAGAAAAGAAATATCAAATTATTTCAAAGTTCCCAAATATTGAATTCGATATTTCAGTTTTAGTTGCAAGAGATTTAGAAGTTGGAAAAATAGAATCAGCTATAAAACAAGCTGACCAAAACCTAATATCAGAGGTAAATCTTTTCGACATTTATGAAGGAAAAAACATCAAAGCAGACAAAAAAGCCGTAGCCTACAACATTGTTCTTCAAGCATCAGATCGAACATTAACTGACGAAGAAATGAATAGTGTTCAAGACAAAGTATTCAAAAATCTAGAAAAAATCGGAGGAAAAATTAGAGGAAAATAAAAATTAATAACTTTCAGGAACCCAACCTTCTACATCAGAAAAATCCAAAGTTAACATTTGAGAGTAATTATCACCCTCAAAACGTAATTCCATCTCCAAAATATCCCTCACTGCACGAACTTCTCCAGCGAGTGAATTTCTCCGAATCATCAATTCATCCTCACCAACTATCTCCATAAGCCTAGGCAAAAAAGAAACATAAGGAGATTTATTTTCAATAATCTGACGAGTAATTTCTTCAGAATCATAATAATCAGCCAAAGGTAAACTTCCAAAACCAATTTCCTGAGCTAAATATTGAATAGTTCCTGGACTAAGTTTTTTAATAATTCCAGTAACTTTGCGACCTTGTGCTCTAAAATCTTCGCAAACTTTCTCCTCTCCTCCCCAGGAAGCCCTAAACATATGATACCTGATTGCTGCTGCAATAAACTCTTTCCTAAAATCACATTTCTTAATTCCCTTCCATTTCTCCTCTCCCATATAAATAGAAACTATCTTTCTTAAACGTTGTTTCGAACTCGACAAAAGATTAAATGGGAAAATTGTAAAAATATCATCGAATGATTCTATTTCTTCATTTTCTGGTTCCGCTTCAAAAGTGTAAGGTAAATTTTTATCTAAATTCTGCTCATAATCACCACCTCTTCGAATATTCAAAAATATTCGATAGTAACTATCCCCCTTTCCAGCCTGTGACGAAGGAACAATTTGTGAAGACTCCATTTTCCCACCTCTTTTTTCCAAATAACCAACAACATTAGAAAAATCTTCAAGAGACATTAACGAATAAGCAGATGAATCAAACGGGTTAACAGATAACTGACTTAATTTATCCTTTGCCACAGAATGAACAGGATCAGCAATTCTCAAAACTCCCCCCTTTCTAAGCATTTCATAAGCTGCTCGAATATAATTAAACCTACCACCTTTCTCTTTCCCAGGTTTTATATGATGAAGTGAGTCATTAAAAATAACCATATCCGGAGCAAAATCTACATCAGCCAATTCAGGATGAGACTTTTTCAAAACTTCTTTTGCTTTATCAAAAATCCTTTCTTGAATTTCCTCATTAGACAAACCTTTAACACCTAATTTCCAAAGCATAACCCTACCTTCACCTTCATTTTTAGCTACATATTTAACTTCTTTATCCTCAACATTTTCTTCATTTTCATCCTCTACAATCTCATCATCTTCAGTAATCTCAATTAAAACCACCTCTTCAACTTTTTCTTTAACTTCTACTACAACTTCAAAAACATCTTCTGTTTCATTCGAATCGACTTCACTCTCAAGATCAATATCGATTCCAATAACTGTCTCAGCCAAACCGTCCTTAGCTAAAACCTTTTCTACAATTCCATCACCATGACCAACACTCAAAACTATCGCTTTTCTTTGAACAACCTTTTCAATTTCTTTATTCAAATCAACCAAACTATCTCTCAAAGAATGAAAATCTTCAGGAAGTTTCCCCGCTTCTGGATTCAAATGAACAAAAACATGAGATTGAACACCAAAAGCTAAATGCAAAGAATTCATCAGTTCTTTATATTCACTCAAATCAGGATCAGAATCCACAAGTTTCTCTAAATCTCTAAACAAGACATCCGCCGTCACAACAAACTTGTCCGAAACTATTAAAGAAAGCAAAGAATTCAGATATTTAATTTTTTCTTCTTTAGAAAAGCCTTCCACCAATTCTGCCGAAAAAGAAACAAATTTTTCCTCAGAATCAGAAGCAACTTTATGATCTCGATAATTCCAATAAAGCCAAGCCATAGCTTGAATCAAAGAATGAGAACATCGATATAAATATTCATCATTAATTTCAAAGGCCACCTGACTAATAGTTGAAACCATCAACATATACTTCAATAAGTTTTCCGCACTAGCATCCTCTTTCCCCAAATCAAATTCTTTCAACCTCAAATCATCACCATCTTCACCGTAAGAACGCGGACACTTAATCCCCAAATCCACAAATTCACTTAAAAATTCTCCACTACCATCAAATAGAGGGTACAAACATGGATATAATTGCTGTTTTCTTTCCCAATAAAGCCTAAACGATCTTTTCAATTTCTTTGCTTCTTCAATTTCACTTTCTAAATCTAAAAAAGCATGACTGGAATTGCGTTCTTGAACACCAGCCAGAACTTCATCAGCTCTCTTTAAAATCGAATATTGTGATGAATAATTTCCCAACAATCCTTCCCCTTCACTTACATCTTTACTTTTAAAAAGCTTATATAACTCATTTACAGCAACAGCAGGAAATAATCTTTCTGAATTTGCCCAAGCATTTAAGGGCGATAATCTATCACCTAAAACTTCATCATCAAATTCCACATCAGCAACAGTTTCTACATCATATGCACTGACCACAGAAAGTCTCCCCATTGGTGGTTGCTCCATTGCAATGTTAAGCGTCTGCCCCAACATTTTAAGTCCATAAGCCGCACGCCCCTTTCTCATTTCAGTTCCTTCAAAAGACGCCCCAAACAAATTTGGACTAAGCGCAGAATCAACCTGAGCTTTCACACCATAAATCCCTCCTGGAATAACTTCTCCAGCAGTTGCATCTCGCAGTTTACCAACATCAATTAAATCCACTCTGCCAAGTTGATCTTTCTCTCTATCTAACGAATCAGTTTCACTAATCTTTTCGCCTGTTTCCTCGTCAAAATATTTTACGTCCTCTCCACCCTCAGGCATGATTTTCTTGACAAATAATAAAATTAAGGAAGAATAATAGATATCTAGGACATTTTTGTCAACACATATATTGCCAATTCTCCCATTATGAAGCTTATACCAGAAGAATTAGAAAAACAAATTCATTCATTAAACATACTTGAAACAATGAACGAATGTGTTTGGCTTGGAGACAAAAATCACATCACAGTTTACGTAAATCCAAAATTTGAAGAAATCTCAGGTTATAAACTTGCAGAATGTATTGGTAAAAATTGTACATACTTCTTTGATAAAGAAAGTAAACAAAAGATTTCTGAACACCACAAATTAAGAATATCTGGTGAGAGCTCACAATATGAAGCAACTTTAATAACAAAAAGTAACGAAAAAGTTCCTCTGCTAGTTAGTGGTGCCCCAACTCCAAAAGGCGGAACAATCGGAATTTTCACAAATCTTACTCAACTAAAAAAACTTGCTGACAAAGAAAAACTCAGTCAAGAAATCATTCGACATTCAAATGAAGCAATTGTCGTAGTAGATCCAAATTTAAATGTAAAACTTTGGAATAACGGTGCAAAAAAAATATTCGGACTTATTGAAAAAGAAGCTCTAAATAAACACATTTTCGACCTAACAATTGAAACAGAAGAATCAAGAATTTCACAAGAACAAATTATCGAAGAATTAGAAACAAAAGGTTTCGTCCATAACCTAGAAATAATTCGTGAAAGAATGGACGGAGGGAAACTAAATCTGATTATGAGCTTGAGAAAAGTAATGGATGAAGAAAACACTCCAATGGGATATATCATTATGTACAAAGATATTAGTCTTCAAAAAAAATCTAACAACGAACTTCAAAAACGTTTTGATGCCATGCAAGAAGCTTATAAAGAACTAGGTCTTCAAAGACGCCAAAACGACTACATCAACGAAATCATTAACTCAGCAACATCCGCAGACAGTTTAGAAAGTCTCGAAAAGTTGATTGTTAGTGCAGTTTGTATGTTAACCAAATGTGACGCTGCGATTTTACGTCTCTATGATGAAGAAAAAGACAGCCTAATTCTTTCACAATGCTTAGGTGTAAATTCAAAATGGTGGGATAAACATAAGCTAAACTACAAAAACAGTCTCGCTGAAGAAGCTACACTTCGAAAAAAACCTATCATCATCAATAACATTGAAAAATCTGATAAACATCAAGGAACAAATTTAATCAGATTGCATGAATTTAAAACACTCATTCTGATTCCTCTCTACATTGAAACAAAAGTAATCGGATCATTAAGCCTCTATTCTACAGAAGTAAATAAGTTCCGCTTCATTGAAACTGATTTCTTAGATAAATTTGGTAAACAATGCGCAATTGCAATAAATGCCAAGTTAAAATAAAAAACTCCATTTTTTTCCAATTATTGACAGATTAGACATTTCTTAACTTATATTGAACAACAAGCTATTCACCATTGACAATAATCAATCGATAATTGATAATTACCTCTGAATTAAAAGCATATTCACACAATTTATTAGTCAATTATCATGGGTTTATTTCCTAAAAAAGATTCGGGATTCATAAAAAAGTTTTTCTTTTGGAGCGCAAGCATTGTCATTGGTTTTGGACTCTTGGGAGTTATCGCACTAGCTGGTCTATTCGCTTACCTCTCTGTCGGACTTCCAGACGTAACAAACTTGGAAAACCTAAACGCAGCACAATCAACTGAAATTTTTGATAGAGAAGGAAATCTACTATATACGATTCATGGTGAAGAAAATCGTGAAAAAGTATCAATAGACCAAATTTCACCATTCTTACGTGATGCAACTATTGCCCTAGAAGATGCTGATTTCTGGAACCACAAAGGTTTTGATATTTGGGCACTAGGTAAAGTAGCAATGTATGAAGCCTTTGGAGTAGGTACAGCACGTGGAGGTTCTACAATTACTCAACAGTACATCAAAAACACCTTCTTATCTTCAGAAAGATCCTACGTTAGAAAAGCAAAAGAGTTAATCTTGGCGATCAGATTAGAAAGAGTTTACGACAAAGAAAAAATTCTTGAACTTTATTTAAATAGAATTCCATACGGTAATAACGGATATGGTGCACAAAAAGCCTCAGAAATCTACTTTGACAAAAACGCAGCAGATCTAAATTTAGCAGAAAGTGTCATTCTCGCATCACTTCCACAAGCACCATCTAGATACAACCCATACGGAGACAACAGATATTCGCATTTATTAAAGGAATTTAAAGAAGATGAACTTCAATACAGAAACATTACAAGTGTTGGAGACTTAGAATTAGAGGAATATGCTAGAGGACTTATTGGTTCAAGTATCAACTTAGCAAACGGTGAAAAAATCTATCTTCCAGGTAGAACAGACATCGTTTTAAGAGAAATGGAAAAGCTTGAATTAATCACTGAAGAACAAAAACAAGAAGCATTAAAAACTCTTCAAACAATTGAATTTAACGATTACGTAGAAGACATTGAACATCCTCATTTTGTTTTATATATCAAAGAACAATTAGAAGAAAAATATGGAAAAGATATTGTTGAACAAGGTGGCTTAAAAGTTTACACAACAATCGACCCAGAATTACAAGCTTACGCAGAAGAAATTGCAGCAGAATATGGAGATATAAACGAAACTAAATTTGATGCAAACAATCTTTCAATTCTAACTGTAAACTCTAAAACTGGAGAAATCCTAACAATGATTGGTTCAAGAGATTACTGGAACGAGGAAATTGACGGAAACGTAAATGTCGCACTTAGAGCAAGACAACCTGGTTCATCTTTCAAACCATTTGTTTATGCTCAAGCATTCTATAATGGGTATGCACCAGGAAACATTGTTCACGATATTCCAACAACAATTGGAACATATAAACCCCAAAACTATGATGGAAGCTGGGGTGGTCAAATGAGCCTTAGACACGCTTTAGCTCAATCTAGGAATATACCTGCCATCAAAGCTTATTATCTCGCAGGAGAACAAGATTCCATCATCGACTTGGTAACTAAAATGGGAATCACAACTTTAGACAAAGAATACTACTACGGTGCACCTTTTGCGTTAGGTACTGGTGAAGTCCCCTTAATGGAAATGGTTACAGCTTATTCTGTATTCTCAACAAATGGTAAAAAACCAGAATTAACAGGTATTAAGAGAGTAGAAAATTCAAATGGTGACATTATTGAAGAACTTAAAACAAAAGAATTCGAAGAAGTTATGGATCCACAAATAGCCTACTTAGTTAATAGCATTCTATCTGATTTAGATCACAGTTTAGGACCAAACTTACAAATTTCTGGAAAAATAATCGCCGCAAAAACTGGTACAAGTACAAAAGAAAATAAACAAAAAGCTGGCGGATCAGTATTACCTGGTGACGTCTGGACAATTGGTTACACACCGACAATCGTTACTGGAGTTTGGGTTGGAAATACAGACGGTACAGGAATGAAATACAACGCAAATGGTTACGATACTGCTGCACCAATCTGGAAAGCAGTAATGACGGAAGCTCTTAAAGAATTACCTGCTGAACCATTCCCAGAACCAGAAGGAATTAAACACGTTAAAATTGGTAAATCATCTGGAAAACTACCAAGTACTTCAACTCCAGATTCTATGACTGTAACTGAGATATTCCCTAGTTTTTCAGTTCCAACCGAAACCGAAAAAACATTCTTCAAGGTTAAAATCGACACAGTTTCAGGAAAACTCGCAACCGCTTACACTCCTGATGAAGCTGTAAAAGAAGTAACCTTCCAAAACTATGAACCAATTGCAGATATGCTTAATTGGAGAAAAGAAGTATTAAGCTACTACGGAACCGTTGCACCTGGAACAAACTTTGAAACTGGAGTTCAAGTTGGACTTCCACCAACTGAATATGACGATGTTCATACTGCACAAACAGCTAAAAGTAAACCATCTGTAGCAATTACTAGCCCATCAACAAGTTCACAACTTGGACAAGGAGGGTTCAATGTAGCTGTAAATGTAAATGCACCTAACGGAACCCAAAAAGTAGAATACTACATCAACAACAAACTTGAATTTATTGCAACTTCTCCACCTTATACTGGACAGTTGAACATCTCTAGATTCATGGCTCCAGGATCTAAACAATTAGTTGTTGCTAAAGTAACTGATAGTCTAGGATATAGTTCACAATCAGCAATTGAAGTAAAAGTTGGTACAAATGGACAATTAGAAACTCCTGAAGAAAATCCATCATCAACAGAAGATGAACCAACGGTAGAAACACCTGAAGAACCAATTGTTGATAGTATTACGGAAGAAGAACCAGAAGAGGAATTTTTCAATATCTTAGAAGATTAGCATTAGAACACTTGCTTAAAACGTAAAAATGTGGTAAAATATCAAGATTATCAAAACCACATTGATGCCTTATTCAAAAGAAAAGTTAGAAAAACTTAGACATCGTTGGACTACACCAAAAGGAAAAAAAGTTTTAAAAACTATTAAAAAAAATCGGTGCTATCTTAGTCCTGCAATCTTTCGTGAGAACATTAGTAATTTTCCAGGAATTAACGATCCTGAGGTAAAAGAGGGCATAGATTTAAGAGGTGCTCCACTAAGCGGCTTCGACTTCCGTGTACCAATTCAAGAAGATGACGAAGGTTTTTCAGAAGATTTAGTTTTAATTTCAAACGTAAACTTTGCTGGTGCAATTTTAAAACACTCAAATTTCCAAGATGGTAAGATATATGAATGTAACTTTGAACAAGCAGAATTAACACATTCAGATTTCAACAACTCCACAATAAACAACTGCAGCTTCAAAGAAGCAAACTGTACAGCAATAAATCTCCGTGGTTCAAAATTAGTAACATGTGATTTTTCTAAAGCCACAATTAAAGATATTGGTTTAGATACCACAATTGTTGATGAAAAAACAAGCTTTGGAAAGTATTTAAAATCAGAAGAAGAAAATCTATATCACGTTGCAGCAATTGAATACAAACAGATAAAACAGATGTACAAAAATTCCAGTCTGCATGACGTGGCAGATCATTTTCACTACAGAGAAATGGTTTCAAAAAGAAAGAAAATAAAAAAAAGCAGCCCGAGCCGATGGATGAACTTCATTTTTGGTGATTTACTTTGCAAGTATGGAACTTCCTTTCATAGGGTACTTTTATGGTCTTTAGGAACAATAGTTTTGTGTGGTACATTATTCTCTCATTCAAACAGCTTACTTTTTCACAATAAACCTCTACCTGATAATAGTTTTCTAGATTCTCTATATTTTAGTATTGTTACCTTTACAACCTTAGGTTACGGAGATTATCATGCTGTTGGAGCAATGAGGTTTCTTGCTGCCAGTGAGAGCTTTATTGGTGCAACATTAATGGCTCTATTCACAGTTATTGTTGCTAGAAAAATCATCCGTGACTAGTCAAAATGGATCAATACAGAAAAAATTTACTTAATGAGTTAGAAACAACTCGAGATAAATTTTGGAATATCGGTAGAGATACTGCTGAGTTTTTACACAACTTAGTACTTTTAAGAAAATTCAAAAAAGTACTAGAAATTGGTACTTCAAATGGTTATTCAGGAATAGTTTTAGGAAATGCATTAGAAAAAAATAATGGAAAACTAATAACAATTGAATCTCATGCTGAAAGATTCAAAATGGCTGAAGAAAATTTTTCAAAAGCAAAATTAGAAAAGACAATTATTCAAATAAAAGGTCATGCCCCAGAAGACATTCCAGCTGATTTAAACAATCTAGATTTAGTATTCCTAGACGCAACAAAAAAAGAACACCTTAATTATTTCAACACCTTAAAAGATAGATTAACCCCTCATGGAATAATCATTGGAGACAACGTCCAATCTCATCGAGAAAAAATGAAAAATTATATTGAAGAAGTAAAACACAATTCAAATTTCACAACTGTAGAATTAAGTTTAGGAACCGGATTATTAGTCAGCTACTTAAATTAAGACTCTAAATAATCAACAAGTTTCTGTATTGCTTTCCCACGATGACTAACCTTATTTTTTTCCTCTGTTCCTAACTGAGAATATGTTTTATCAAATCCTTTAGGAACAAAACACGAACTTAGAGGAAGGCCTTTTAATATTGGTTTAGAAACATTCTCTAAAATTGTCCCCTCTGTTTTTCCTTCAAAAAACACATATTCACCATTATCTGGATTATACAAACATGCAGAGCATTCAAACCTTGCAGTTCTTTCATTGTTTGAAATATCCTCCATTTTATTCATAAAGTATTCCAACCATTCTTCATCACTAGCAGAAGCTCCTGCTCCCCATCTTCTAGTTTTTACTCCTAATTCACCTTTTAAAGCATCAACAATCACTCCAGAATCTTCAGCAAGGGTCAAAAGACCAGATCTTTCAGCAAAAAACTTAGCTTTAATTAAAGAGTTATCATCAAAAGTTTCGCCATTTTCAATAAGTCCTTCATCAGAAAGACCTAAATCATTTATAGAAATTAACTCAATATCGACTTGATCAAAGTAAGCAGAAATTTCCTTAAACTTCCCCGGATTCCCCGTCGCTATGAGTAATTCTTTCACGATAAAATTGTTTAATTTTCCAGTCGTTTACTTTCTTTTTAACAAATCTATAATCCAAAATCCAGTCATCTACTACAACATCAACACCAACCAAATCATCACCAATCTTACTAATTCGTAATTCTGAAACATTAAAATGATCACAAATTCTATCACCAATTCTTTCATTTACACTATCTTTCTCCGCATCGTTAAAGTCTCCTTCAAAAACAACTGTAATTTCGCAATTTGTCGGAAATCCTCTTTTAATTTTTCCAAATCCAAAGAAATCCCAAGCAAAGAAACATAGGAAAACTAAAAATGCTGCAACCGGAATAAACAGAAAAACACCTTTCCATCTATCCAAAAATTCTTCTCTTCTTTGCATTCTAGAAATTCTTTTTTCTTCTTTTAT
>CAYNUR010000008.1:0-18161 GCA_964400435.1 uncultured Candidatus Peribacteria bacterium | reverse complement strand
TATTGTTACTTAAAATATATATATTTTTTATTCCTTTCCGAGCTGTTTATGTAGTTGAAGAATATCATGGAAGAAAACTTGGCGGGGCTTATATTTTAAGTTGGATAGCTGTTTTAACGGTCTTTCTTTGGCCACAATTTTATAATAGCGAGAAAAATACAGAATACTTTTTAGAATTTTTATCGAATAGAGAAATTTCTGATGAAATCAGTTTTATTGAAGAGAAAAGAATTTCCCCTGAAGCTCTTGAAAATATTTGTGAAATTGAAGGGTTGAAAAAAATTCGACTAAATACAAGTTTTTCTAGTTATCTTCCTACTTGTTTTTATGAATCACTCAATGAATTAGAGTATTTAGATCTTTCAAATAATAGGTTTTCAAGTCTTGGAGATTTTTCAGAAATGACAAATTTAGAAAAACTAGATTTGTCTGGGAACTTATATTCAGTTGAAGATCTAGAGAAAGTAAAGCAAGAATTAACTCATGTAGAAGTAGTTTATTAAAATTTCTTGCTAAGAAAATTTTTATGTTATATTTGTGTCAAAAAATTTTTAAGTTGCCTTTATGGCTATCCGACACGCTAATTTTGCAAGCAAATTTTATCCAGCAAATGCTCAAATGCTGAGACAAAGTATTCTGGGTTTTTTAGAGAATGTTCCGAATATGGAAGTTCCTGGTAAAATTAAAGCAATTGTTGTGCCTCATGGTGGATATATTTTTTCAGGACAAGTTGCAGCCTATGGATACAAATTACTTAAAGGATTGAATCAAGATACAACTTGGAAAGTTTTAGTGATGGGGCCTGAGCATGAATTGCCAATTAATGACGCTGCTGTCCCCATTCAATATCAGTGGGAGACTCCTTTGGGCTTGGTGCAAGCTAAAGATATCCGACAAGAGTTATTGGCGAGTGAGAATATTGTTGAGATTCCCAATATTGGCTCTGAAGAACATTCTATCGAAGTTCAAGTTCCTTTTTTACAAATGTGTTTAGAAAAATTCTATCTTTATCCTTTGTATACAGGATCAGTTAGGCCAGATTTTCTTTCTCAAGAATTGATGCAATTCTGTCAGCAAGATGATGCGTTGACGATAGTGAGTACTGATTTGAGTCATTACTACGATTATGAAACGGCAAGAGTTCGTGACTACAACACTAGTAAGTCTTTAGAGCATTTGCATATTACGGATATGACTAAAGGTGGTGATGCTTGCGGGAAGAGAGCAATTTTGACTCTTATGTATATTGCTAGAAAAATGCATTGGAAAGTGAAAATGTTGGAATATAAGAATAGTGGTGATACCGCTGGTGATATGGGTAGAGTTGTGGGTTATGGGACTTTTGTTTTTTATGAGTAAAAAACAAGGTTTCTATAGACAACTACTCTTACCTGGAGACTTGACTTTTTGTTGTTTTTTAGTATAGTTAAACGCTTGATTTTTGACATTTTGTGCAAGGTAGATTTCTGCGGCTTAATTGAACTGGCAATTTGCACGGTTGAATTAGCTTCGGATGCACTGCCTTGCTAAATTTTGCATGGAGTTATTAACGTGGATAGCATAAGGAAGTGCTATCTGTGTTCAATGACTCCATGTGTGGTGGAGTCCAATTAATCCAGAGAAATCTGGAAAAGGAGATGAGTGATGCTGAAAGAGATGGTGAAGAAGATGGTCGCGATGGCTCTGTACATGATCGAGTTCGCGAATGAGCACAATGACCTCTTTGAGGTCCTAGATCTGGTTCCGATGCAAATCTCTGAACCTCTACAACGAGACTATAAAAATCTTGTTGAGGGGCACGATAGCTTCTACCAAGCAGAGGAGGACAAGAACGGGATCGTCTATGTTCTAGACCTCCCCAAGAGAGAACTAAAACCTGGAGTGGAACAGGTCTATCCTCACCTCGAGGAAGGGGAAGACCTGGTATCTCTTGCGCAATATGCAAGGACGCTGAATAGAGACAAGTCGTTCAGCCTGGCGAAGGTCGCATTCTGTGGAAAGGGCACACCAAGCATTGGATTGGTGAAGCCGCTGATCGTTGAAGAGACCCTTGGTGGTAAACAGTTGAAGGTTCTGAAGGAACCGATTGCAGCACATGCTATTGGTATTGACCTCAATCCTAGGGCTGTAGAGTTCGCCAAGCTCAACTCCTACATCAATGGAGTTCATGATCGTTGTCGCTACTTGGTCTCTGACATCGAAGGAGGTTTCCCTAAAAATGGACTTCACGGCCAGACTATCTATGTCGCCAACGCCCCTTTTGCCCTCGAGGTAGAAGGCGTCCGCGAGGATCTCTGTCGTGCTGGAGGTCTTGATGGCCTCAAGCACACTATGGAGTTCTTGAGACAGGTCAAAAATGAGGCGAAGTCGGGAGACTTTGTGGTTCTCGTGGCTTACAGCCGCATGGCAGCTGTAGGCCGAATAGAGCTTCTAGAGAAGCTTAAGGAGCTCTGGGGAGAGAAAATTGAGATCTTCTCGAACCCGATGTCTCATCGTAAGCTTTGCCGCGGCTGGAATGGTCGCAAGGAGCAAGAAAACCCAATGCCAATCGAGGACATGGTCGTTCGGGCTCATCCTGATGACCATCAAAAACGAGAAAGGCTCGAGGCGGGTATCGCTGCTCATCTCGAACAAGGGTGGACCCACCTCGGCTACATTGGCCTCATCATCAACGTAAAATGAGGTGAGGCCAAGCAGTGTATAATCAGGGCGATTACGGAAGTAGTCGCCCTTGTTCAATTTGGAAAATTTTACTGTTCAAACCTTTCAACTCCAGTGGTGTCTTCAATTTGTGTCAAAACTTCTTCGACAAAATCTCCAATGATTGGGACGAAACTTATTTGAGAAAGGATATAGAGGAATAAAGCGACTAAAACTGATGCTCCCAGGACTGAACCAAAACCAACCATTAAGCCTTTCAGGAAACTCATTCCTAGGAATTTCCAAGGATGCTTGAGGATTTTTACAAACTCTAACTTTCTGAGACTTTTTACTTCTTTTGTTAATTTTCTAACTTCAGTTGCCAGCTCTTTTTCCAATTCAGTAACCTCTAATCTTTCTTTAGCCTTGTTACTTTTTTTAGTCTTGCTAGCTTTTTTAGGAGCTGATTTTTTAGTCTTTTTCTTTGAAGTTGTTTTTTTTGTGGTTGGCATTTGAGGGGAATTATTTGCTTATGATTATAGAGATTTTTTTGGATTGGGTCTATTTTTTGAATTAAAGGTGAAAGAAATTGCCAGAATGTTGATTGCGGACGGGGAAAGGGTAACATTATTTAATTAAATTCTTCTTAAAATTATTTGAAAAATTTATTTTGACAGACTCCCCGGCGGGTGGGAGGGTAACAGAGAAGTTTAAAATATTTGTTAAAACTTCTTAAATTCTTGTAGAATTTTGATCCCCGGGTGGGATTTTACGGAAATTAAATTAAAAAATTCTAAACTCTATAAAAATGTCCATTGCAACAAAATCTGGAGACAAAGGAAACTCTAGCCTCTATGACGGAAAAAGACTTAGTAAAAGCTCTGCAGTTTTTGATGTTTTAGGACAACTTGATGAACTTCATTCTCGTTTGGGATTTAGTAAATTTGGAGACTCTTTACCCCCTGAATTGATTCAGAATATTGAGAAAGCTCAAGATGATATTTATAGACTTATGTCGGTCGTCGGGTTTGAGATGAAATGTCCTGAGCATATTGAGAGTATCTCTAAGGATGATGTAGAGTTCCTAAATAAAAAAGTTGAAGACCTAGAATCTCAGATCAAGGAGAGACTTTCTAAATTTATTCGCCCTGGAACTACTGAAACTGCGGCGAAATTTCACTTAGTTCGAACTGCCTGTAGAACTGCCGAAAGAAAATTGATTGAATACCTTACGGCTGAACATTTTGAAGATATGCAGAAGGAAAAACCAGATATAAAATACTCTATGCAATATTTGAATAGGCTTTCTGACTTAGCTTTTCTTTGGGCTTATAAATTTGAAGAAATTGACTAATCCTTTTGGAAAATTTTTGCATTTCGCTGCAAACCTTTTCTTTTTGCTCGCATAATGGGTGAACCAGCAAAGTTGTATAGGAATTCTTTATCGTCTTTTATTTCTAATATTTTTTTTGTGTTTAATTTATTTCCCCCAATTTTCTTTTGTGTAAACTCCGAATCTTTTTGTTCTTTAGCTCGAATATTGTGTGGGCAAACTTCTTGGCAAATATCACAGCCATAAAGTCTTTTAGTTTTTTTTATGATTTTTCTAAACTCTTCTGGGATTTCTTCATCTTTGTTCTCAATTGTCAGATAAGAGATGCATTTTTTAGAATCAATAACTCCTGGCGCAACGATTGCTCCAGTCGGGCAGGCATCAATACAAATTCGGCAAGAACCGCAAACTGAGAATTCCTTTTTCGTGGATTCGTCAGCTTCGTCTTTCGGTAAATCTAAAGTGGTTATGAGAACGGAAAGAAAAACCCAAGATCCAAATTCTTCAGTAATTAGGCAGCTATTTTTTCCAATCACTCCTATTCCAGATTGCTCTGCAAATGCCCTTTCCAAAACCGGTCCGGTATCAACGTAAGACTTTGTTTCAGATTCTGGCGAGATTTCAGAGATATATTTTTCTAATTTCTTCAATCTTTTCCCAATTATCTTATGGTAGTCACGGCCATATGCATAACGAGCAACTCTTGCCTCATCATCTTCTAAATCTTCCTGTTCATGGAAATAATTTGTTGCGAAACTTATTACTGTTTTTGCTTTTGGAAGGATTTTTTTGAGATTTTTGCGTTTTTCTTTTTCTCTCATATAGGCCATTGCACTTTCATATTTTTTATCCAACCAGTCGTTAAATGCTGTTAAATACTTATTGTCTAACTCAATTCCTGTGAACTTTATAAGATCAAAGCCCAACTCTTTTGATTTCTGCCTAATTTTTTCTTTAATTCTGCTTTCCACTTTTAAGATTTGGCAGATACTTTTTATATGTTTCAATATATTTTACTTTTTTGCAAATCGTTTTTTAGTTCTATGTCTTCTCATTTCTCTAAGGTTGATGTTAAGATTCATCCCTTAATCTTATTTTCCGATTAAGAAAGCGGGGGGCAAAATTTTAATTTTAAATTTAGCCTTTTTGATGGTCCATAGTTATTACGTTTCTGACCAATTACGTGTTGAATTCAATAAAGCCAGATTGGCCTTACTTCAGGCTGAGAGAATCTGCATAATTTCTCATCGTGGACCTGATGGTGATGCCGTGGGAAGTAATTTGGCTTTGAGACTTGCTCTAGAGAACATGGATAAAGAAGTCGTTAGCGCCTGTGTTGATCCTGTTCCAAAGGACAGTATTTTTTTACGAAAAGCAGAAACCTTTGTTGAAGATTTTGATTATGATTATTTTGATGTGATTGTGGCTGTTGATTGTGGAGCTCTGAAGCTAGTAAAATTTCATGAGACGAAACCAGAAATTTTATCTGGGAAAAAACCTTTCATAAATATTGACCATCATGGTTCGAATGATTTTTTTGGGACAATTAACATTGTCGATCCGAAAGCTTGTGCTACTGCTTTTATGCTTTATCATTTTTTGAATTTTTGCGAATGGCCAATTACTAGAGAGATGTCGACTGCGTTACTTCATGGAATTTATTTCGATACAGGAAGCTTAATGCACAGTAATACATCAGCTGATGTTTATAACGTTACTGGCAAACTTATGGCAAAAGGAGCAGACCTCAGATCTGTAGTAAAGAATCTTTTTCATACAACACCGGTTTCTAAGATGCGGCTTTGGGGCCGTATTTTGGAAAGAGCTTATGTTAATGAAGAGGGCGTTACTGTTTCCGCCGTTAATCAAGAAGACTATAACGCCTGTGGTGCGAGTTCTAAGGATACAGGAGGAGCAATAGATTTTTTGAATGCTGTTCCTGGAAGTAAATATTGTGTTCTGCTTAGCGAAGATCGCGAGAAAGGAATTGTTAAAGGATCTTTGCGCACTCAGAATGATGAAGTGAATCTTTCAGAAGTAGCTTCACAGTGGGGTGGAGGAGGACATCCTAAAGCGAGTGGATTTGGAGTTCAAGGTCATTTAAAACCCACGATGAAGTGGAAAATTCTTCCAGAAAATGGAAACGAGGAAAAGCCTTTGGAATTCTAATTTAAAATCAAGTTTTAGACATTTTGATTATTCACTCCCCGAACTTGACAAAAGCTGACTTTTTGGTATGATGTTCCACTTTGGGAAATTCTTTTTCAAATATCAATTTCCCTGTTGTGAATCAACTATTCCTGTCTTCTAGGCGAAAGTCTGTCTTCAGCGAAAGTTGATGACGATGGGGATGATTGATGTTTAACAACAAGGAAGGATAAGTAGAATTTTGTCTCATTAGTTTGAGACAGAGATAACCTCAACACTGTTGGTGCAGACAGGAATGGGATCCTGATGTGCTAACCCACCATGGAGAGATACCATGCCACATGATGACGACCAAAGGTCTGAAGAGCAGCGACTTCGGGAGCTGCAGAGTCAGACCGAGCTCGAGAAAATTCAGGCTGAAGTCGACCTGCGGAAAGACCAGAACGCTGGGAGGCCTGAGCCTCTGGAGAATCTGGTCGAACAGGAAGACCGAAGGCGAGTTCGCGACCAGAGAAAAAGGCAAGAGAAAGAGAGCCTCGAACGAGAGTTCGGGCTCCGTGATGACCCCACCACAGAAGGAGAGAGGAACATGAAGAGCGATCCCAAGATCATCGTCGACCCCTCGCTGCAAGGCGGCCGCGATAATGATGACCACCCTCCCAAGAAAAAGGAGGAGAAGACGGAAGAAATCGAGATCGACCCACCCAAGAAGGGAGGAATCGGGATCGGCACTCTCATCGGCATCTTGCTGGGTGTCGTTATACTCCTCATCGTGGGGGGTATCGTCCTGGTTAAGCATCTGAAAGAAGATGCCCCTGAACCTGCTCCCAAGACGGAAGAGATCAAGACCGTCAACTCAAAGGTCGATGCGTCTGAGGATGCGTCGACTACCGAGACGGGAGGAGACGAGGATAGCGGCGAAGAAGGTGACAGCGGTGTCGAAGAAGACAAGGTCACCGTCACTCTCGAACTCGCGATCGACAGCGATGGTGTCCTCCCTGAGGACTCCATCTGCTCGAACGATCAAGAGTTCCTCTACGATCCCGCCAAGAAGATCGCCAACTGCGGCGACTTCAACTGCGGCGCTGGACTCCTTGAGGCCTGGCGGTCACCCGATCGGAAGGCGCTCAAGGAGGGGGCGATGATGACTCGTGAGGTGGCGTGTGTTCCTGCTCCAACCGAGGAGGAAGAGCAAAAGCCCACCGCTCAACTCACGATCCTGATCGAGCCCGACGGTATCAAGCCGGAGGATGCAAAGTGCCACATGCCTGAGGAGAGCTCTGATGAAGAGTTCACGTATGACCCTGCAAAGAAGATCGCCCAGTGCGGCGAATTTCTCTGCGGGCCAGGCCTCCTCGAGGCCTGGCGCTCAGATGAGCGCAAAGCTCTCAAAGAGGGGGAGTCCCTCGTGAAGACCATCATCTGCTCAAGGTGAGTCATACAAGGCGGTGTTTGCACCGCCTCTTGCCGGACCATCCTTCCAATCATCACTCGCTCCGTTCACTGCAAAGTGGACGGAGCCTTTTCATGCTAAAATAGTTTATTTTTTCGTATTAGAATATTCTAAAATTTGCCTTCTTATTATTAATAGTTGTAATTCCCTTGACCGGGAGGCTCTTTGCTTTTAAAATTCGGTGGAAATGACCTCTAATATGTCGATGCTCGGAAAAATAACTAAAAAAACTTCGAAGAAAGATGGTGAAAAATCACCACAAGTGAAAAAGGTTTTGGTATTGGGAAGTGGAGCATTGAAAATTGGTGAGGCTGGCGAGTTCGATTATTCTGGTTCTCAAGGGATCAAGGCTCTTCAAGAAGAAGGGATTGAGACTATTTTGATGAATCCAAACATTGCTACCATTCAAACAAGTAAAGGATTGGCTGATAAAGTTTATTTCTTACCTGTGAATGCTTATTTTGCGGAGCAAGTTATCAAAAAAGAAAGACCTGATGGTATTTTTCTTTCTTTTGGTGGACAGACTGCTTTGAACTGTGGAGTGGAACTTTATGAAAAAGGAATTCTAGAAAATTATGATGTAAAAGTTTTGGGTACGCCGGTTGAAGCTATTCAAAAAACTGAAGATCGTGCATTATTCAATAAAGAATTAAAAAGTATTGGCGTAAATGTTCCGGTTAGTATTGCCTGCAACACTAAGAAAGAAGGAATGGCAGCTGCTGAAAAAATTGGATTTCCGCTGATTATTAGAGCTGCTTTTGCACTTGGTGGTAAAGGTAGTGGATTTGCGAATAATAAGGAGGAGCTGGAAGAAATGCTTGATACGGCTTTTGCTTATAGTCCGCAAGTTTTGGTTGAAGAAAATTTGAAGGGATGGAAAGAAATTGAGTATGAAGTTGTGAGAGATAAGATCGATAACTGTATTACAGTTTGTAATATGGAGAACTTCGATCCTCTTGGAATTCATACAGGTGAAAGTATTGTTGTCTGCCCTTCACAAACTTTAACTAATCACGAATACCACAAGTTAAGAGAGATTTCTATTAAGGTAATTCGGCACCTTGGAATTGTGGGGGAATGTAATATTCAATACGCATTGGATCCTAATTCTGATGATTATCGTGTGATCGAGGTGAACGCTCGATTGAGTCGATCTTCGGCATTAGCATCTAAAGCAACTGGTTATCCTTTAGCTCATGTCGCTGCAAAGTTGGCGCTGGGTTATGACCTTCCAGAATTGAAAAATGCAGTTACGAAAACGACTACTGCTTGTTTCGAGCCTGCATTAGATTATTTGGCTTTGAAAATTCCTAGATGGGATTTGAATAAATTCCGAATGGTTTCAAAAAAGATTTCAACAGAAATGAAATCGGTTGGTGAAATTATGGCTTTAGGTAGAAGCTTTGAAGAAGTGGTTCAAAAAGGACTGCGAATGTTGCAAGTTGGACTTCATGGTCTTGTAGCAAATGAAGATGTAAAAATCGAAAGTGAAAAACTGGAAGAAGACATTAAAAATCCAACACCTAAAAGAATTCTTGTTGTTGCTGAAGCCTTAAGACAAGGATGGACTCCAGAAAAAATTTCTAAAATCTCTGGAATTGACCTTTGGTTCTTGGATAAATTAAAGAACATTGTTGAAGTTGGTGAAAAGCTAAAAGAGGATAAAGAGCTCGACGAAGAAACAATGAGAGACGCAAAGAAAAAAGGATTTTCTGATAAACAGATTGGATTTATTCGTGGGAAAGAAGAGCTTGATATTCGAGAAAAAAGAAAGAAGCTTGGTGTAAATCCAGTAATCAAACAAATAGACACAATGGCTGCGGAATATCCGGCGGAAACAAACTATCTTTACTTAACTTATCACGGTGATAAAGATGACGTGGAACCAGGAAAGAAAAACAAAATTGTTGTGCTTGGATCTGGTGCTTATTGTATTGGTTCAAGCGTAGAATTTGACTGGTGTTGCGTAAATGCAGCGAAAACTGCAGAGAAAGAAGGATATGAAACAGTGATGATCAACTACAATCCTGAAACAGTTTCAACCGATTATGACACATGCGATAAACTGTACTTTGATGAACTTTCACTTGAGAGAGTTTTGGATATTTATGAATTCGAAAACAATGGACCGAAAGGAAAAACTGTGACTGGAGTGGTCTTATCAACTGGTGGACAAGTTCCGAACAACTTGGCAATGAAACTGGATAAATCCGGAGTTAGAATTCTTGGAACAGAAGCAAAAAATATTGATCGAGCAGAGAACAGACATAAATTCTCTGGGATGCTTGATAAACTTGAGATTGATCAACCGAAATGGAGCGAGCTGGAAAAAATGGAGGACATTTATAAATTTGCTGATGATGTTGGATATCCTGTTTTGGTTCGGCCTTCATACGTACTTTCTGGAGCTGCAATGAGTGTGGCTCATAACAAACAAGCTCTGGATATTTTCCTTGGAAAAGCTGTAAAAATTTCAAAAGAAGCTCCAGTAGTGGTTTCTAAATTTGAAGTTGGCGCAAAGGAAATTGAGGTTGATGCTGTTGCCCACAAAGGAGAAGTAAAAATTTATGCGATTGCTGAACATGTGGAAAATGCCGGGGTTCATTCTGGAGATGCGACAATTGTTCTTCCTCCTCAAAAAGTTTACCTGGAAACAATTAGAAAAGTTAAAGAAATTACTAAAGCTATTGCTCAAGAATTGGATATAAGTGGACCTTTTAATATTCAATTCCTGGCGAAGAATAATATGGTAAAAGTGATTGAATGTAACTTGCGTTCAAGTCGAAGCTTCCCATTCTCTTCAAAAGTGACTGGATATAATTTTATTGAAATCGCGATGGCCTCAATGCTCTCTAAGAGTGTTGGAAAAACCTCTAAAGAATTACAAAAATTATTAGAATATCGAGACTATAAAACTTTGGACCTTGACTATGTTGGGGTAAAAGCGCCGCAATTTAGTTTCCCTAGACTGAAAGGTGCAGATCCGGTTCTGGGCGTGGAAATGGCTTCTACTGGTGAAGTGGGTTGCTTTGGACGAGATATTCATGAAGCAATTTTGAAATCAATGATTTCTGTAGGATTCTCAATGCCTAAGAAAGGAATATTATTTAGTGTTGGAAAAGTACAAGACAAAGCTGAAGTTCTCCCTGCAGCAAAGGCTTTCGCAGATATGGGGTTTGATATTTATGCCACTGAAGGAACTTCTAAATTCTTTGCTGAACAAGGTATAAAAGCCAAATGCTTAGAAAAAATTTCTACTAAAAAATCTCCAAATCTCTTGGATGGAATGATGGAACTTGATTTTGACCTAATCGTAAACATTCCAAACAATTATGATAGAAATGAAATTACAGATGGCTACTTAATCAGAAGAAAATCTGTGGACTTAAATATTCCATTAATTACAAATGTTCAGGTTGCAAAGACTGTTGCAGAAGCCCTTAAACATTATAAACTGGAAGATCTTGAGATTGCTGACTGGGAGGAATACCAAAGGATTTAAGGACTAGGATAATTAGTTACGACCTCTCGAAGTAAGTCTTCAGGGTTTTTGTTGCAAGTCCAGTTTTTTGGAAGTCTATGTCGTAGGTGACTAGGTATGTCATTTTTTGTTTGCGGCGATAAACTGTGTGGCGTAATCGAAGTCTAGACCGAGGTCTTCTTGGACAGAAGCAACCATCAAATCGGCTTTGATTTTTTCAAAAAAACGCATAGTCCATCTCTTTCTGCTTGCTCCATAATTTCTCGAAAATTATTGCGAGCGGATGTTGCATAAACCTGTTTTTTAACATCTACTTTTAAGTTCTTCATAACAAAATAACACCAAGCGTACACTTAAGTGTCAACTTAGCTTTTTTAAAGAAAATATTGCCTTACCTTTTGAAAAAAGTTAGATTAGTTGCGGTTTTATGGCTTATTAACTTTACTTTCATGAGTGAAAATTCGAAAAAAAATACCCCAAAATTGAAAAAAGGATTAGCGCAAATGCTGAAAGGCGGCGTTATTATGGATGTTGTGAATGCCGAGCAGGCTAGAATTGCTGAAGATGCTGGTGCTGTTGCAGTAATGGCTTTAGAAAGAGTTCCTGCTGATATCCGTAAACAAGGTGGTGTTGCTAGAATGAGTGATCCGCTTTTGATTAAGGAAATCATGAAAACCGTTTCTATTCCTGTAATGGCAAAAGTTAGAATTGGTCACTTTGCTGAAGCTCAAATTCTTGAAGCCCTGGGAGTGGATTACATTGATGAAAGTGAAGTTTTAACACCTGCAGATAACAAATATCACATTGATAAGAGTAAATTTAAAATTCCTTATGTTTGTGGTGCAAGAAATCTGGGTGAAGCCTTGAGAAGAATTGCAGAAGGCTCTGCAATGATTAGAACAAAAGGTGAAGCTGGTACTGGAAATGTTGTGGAAGCTGTTACTCATATGACGACAATGAATGAAGAGATTGCTGCATTGAAAGATATGAAAGCAGCTGAACTAAAGAAATTTGCAGAGGCAGAAAGAATTGATGTTGAATTAGTAAAAGAGACTAAGGAGTTAGGAAGATTGCCAGTTGTTAATTTCGCTGCTGGTGGAATTGCTACTCCTGCAGATGCAAGCTTAATGATGCAATTAGGTTGTGACGGAATTTTTGTAGGAAGTGGTATTTTCAAATCTAGCAATCCTGCTGAAAGAGCGAAGGCTATAGTTGAAGCGACTATGAACTTTGATGATCCTGAAGTTTTAGCGAGATGTTCTGAAGGTCTTGGTGAAGCTATGGAAGGTTTAGAAATTGAAACTTTGGAAGTTAGTTATTCTGAACGAGGTTGGTAGTGTACCACTCGCTGTGCTCGGGTACACTACGCGGTGGGGATTTTGTTTGGTGTTGGAATAAGGGATATCTGTAGAAATTAATTTTGTTTTTCATGAGTGAAAACTCGGATAAAAAATTTATTGAATCTGGAGATGGGATGATGGGGGTTAATCGAAAACGCCAGAAGCTTGTGCATAAAGAAAGTCGAAGGAGTGAAATGGGTGTTTCTGTTGGAGCTTATTTTCTTTCTCGAGAAGGACTAAGTGAAAAGAAAGGAGCAGATGAAAAGGTCGTTCAAAATCGCTTAATGGAAACTCGAAAATCTTTGCAAAGAGTACCTAGTGAAGCTACTGCAACACTTGATGACGATTCTGTTCTTTCTGATTTATTGTTTCAAGACCCCTTAATAACTGAACAAAATCCTGTTGTTGGTAATGATTTTTCATTGGCGCCGACGACAGAGGCGACTATTGAAAAATTAAATAATTTCTTTGATAGCGATCCATTCTTTAAAGATGAATAAATGAAAATTGGAGTTTTAGCAATTCAGGGCTCAGTAGTTGAACATTTTATCTCTCTTGAGAAAGCTGGCATCGATGCTGTTCATGTGAAAAAGCCTCGTAACCTAAAGGAAATTTCTGGTTTGATTATTCCTGGTGGTGAAAGTACGACTATTGGAAAACTTTTAGAAAGATTTGAGTTGGATAAAGCAATAAAAGAAAAAGCTTCCAAAGGAATGGGAATTTGGGGAACATGTGCTGGAGCGATTCTAATTGCAAAGAATATCATGGGGAAACAACAAGCTCAGTCACTAGAACTAATGGACATCACAATTGAAAGAAATGCTTTCGGTAGACAACTTGATAGCTTTGAGACTAAAATTCCTTTTAAATTTGAAGATCAAGAGAAATCAATTCCAGCAGTATTTATTCGTGCGCCAAAAATTATCGTAGTAGAAAAAGACTCAGAGATTTTGGCAAAATACAAAGGTGATATTGTAGCTGCAAAGCAAGGAAAGTTCTTGGCAACCTCTTTTCATCCCGAAATGACCGATAGTTCGGAAGTTCATAAATTTTTTGCCAGAATGTGTGAAAGCTAAACTATTCTATTAGCCTCAATCTTTTTAACTCTCTTTTTTCTGCTTCTGAGAAGGCATTTTTTCTATCAATTTCTTCCTCAGACAACCTTATTCTTAACCTTAAACAAATTGTTTTTATTGCTCTTAGAGATATATGAACTTCTTGGTCACCTGAGATATATAGCCAAATTAAAAGGTTTCCAGTTACTTCTGGATTTGCGTTAACAACTGCGTTTTCCTCAGTAGCAACAATTGGATTATTTATTGATACTTTTTGGCTTAAGGCTTCAATCTCTTCTGGCGTCATTCCTAGATTCTTACACATTCCAAGTGGAATTCGAAAGCCAAGACATGATAAAGCCTTGTGTGTAATTTCATTTTTTCTATAGAGGTTCAAACATGTATTAAAGTTTTCCAAATCTATTATTTCTCTAGTTTCTGGCCTGCTAGGCCTAATTTGAGAAGGCCTACTTGAATCAGCACTACTCATTGCTCGATGCTGTCTCGTTCTCATAACGGACATCCTTATTTGATCTCTTGTTCTATCTGGAGTGATGACGATTTTGTCAGTTTCACCATAAATTGGAGACACTCTTTCTGCTGTGGTACCAAGATCACTTGAGTGTTGACCAGATTCTATTCTAGGAAATTTATCTTTTTGTTCCGGCATAGGGGCTGTATTAGGAGATGTGTTTTTTGCTTGAGAATTTTGCACGACTAGGCCACTTCTAATCAAGAGGTTTATTTTTTCTCTTGCTGAAGACCTTTGGCCAACTAAATCACGTATTGTAAACTTTACACCAAGTGCCTTAAGACCTTGAACTGTTAGTGTAACTTTTGGATCTAAAGACAAGTACAAATCTAAAAGTAAAGAATTTGGAATTTCATGTGTTAGCATTATTCTTGCACTTTTTTCCTCACAGATTACGGAAATTCTTTTCAGTTTAGCTATTTCCCGAGTTGAAAGCCCCATTTTTTCAGCAATATCTTCAGAAAATCTAAAGCCGAGATAACGAAAGGCTTCTAAACTTATTTCGTTCCTTTTTAAAATTTTCCAAAACTTTAAGAATTTTTGAAAAATTGGACTTATCCACTCACGATTTTCTAACGGTCTTTTTACTTTTCTTGTTCTAGGAAAAACGCCAGAGTCAGAAACACTACCATTTTTATCTTTACTAGAACAAGGCGGGGAAAGTGTTTTATTTATTTCTTCACCTACTTCTCGTGGCAGCCTGGAGAATTCATACTCTTTAGTTGTTGGACTTTCAGCGAAATCATTACTATCTACCGGTAGCGGCGTTGATGGCATCTCTAAATCAATTTCTTCTGTTTGTAATCTTCTAACTTTGGTGTTCGGACTTGTATCGTTGAGTTCTCGGTATGGATATTCTTTTCCAAAACTTGGATAATCTGGATTATCTTTTCCTGACATGTAAGTCTGATAGTTAAGTAGGGGCAGATTGTAATATTTTTTTTTGATTCTGTCACGAATTGATTTTTGATTTTTTGAACTCTAAATAATTGAATGAGTTTTAACCTAAGGTTGGCAGATAAGCTAGATTCAACTATGTTAGATCTTGAAAGAAATTAAATTACATAAATGGCCAAGTTTTTACCAAGATCTGTGAGAAAATTGATTGAGGAGCTTTCAAAGCTTCCAGGAATTGGCCCTAAATCAGCCCAAAGATTAGCGATGTATTTGCTGCGATCTCCGGACAGAAAATTAACTGAACTGGGAGAATCGATTCTAAAACTTCGAGAAAATGTCGTCTTTTGCTCTACTTGCTGGAATATTTCTGAAGAAAGTCCTTGTGAGATTTGTTCTTCTCCCGAAAGAGATAAATCTTCTATTTGTGTAGTTGAAGAAATTTTGGATGTAGTTGCTCTGGAAAAAACTAAGGAGTTTAGAGGCGTTTATCATGTTTTGCATGGAGCTCTTTCACCTGTGGATGGAATTGGTCCAGACCAATTGAAGCTGGGATCACTATTTAGTAGAGTTCAAGCTGGCATTGAGAAAGAAGATGGCGATAAAGAGAAAATAAAAGAAATAATTTTAGCAACAAATCCTAGCCTAGAAGGTGAAGCTACAGCTCTTTATATTCAGAAAAACTTACCTTCTGAGAATTTGAGAATTACTAGAATTGCTCGTGGACTGCCAGTTGGTGGAGATTTGGACTATGCTGATGAGGTTACTTTGAGTCGAGCTTTGCAGGGGAGATCCGAGTTTTAGGGATTCATGCTTAATTGTTAAAAATTAAATTCTCATATATAATTAGGAGATGTAAAACTTTAGAATGCCTGAAGCCCCCTCCAATAAAAGAATTATTGGTAAAAATGAAGACCTATCGGCTGTTTTGAAAAAATTTGAAAACGACCCAGTTGTTCTGGAAGAACTTAAAAAAATCGAAGGAACCCCTGAACTAAAGAGACTTTATGAGTCTATTATTTTAAACGAAGACTTTGCTGAACTCCGACTTAAATCAAATAAACAACTAGAAGAACTGGAAAGAATCTATTTTGGTAAATTTTCTGTCCTAGGATTTAGGGAAAGAATGAGAAAGAAATCTAAACTTGTACTTTTTCAAACAATGATTGACGGCCTAAAGATTGTACGATCTGATTCTGGGAAATTTGATAAATTCAAAGCTCCAAGTAAAACTGGATCAGTCGCCAGCTACGGTCCTGCAGACGTAATTGCTAAATCAGAAGACTTTGTTTATGCCTCTTTTAGTGAGATTGGACACCATATGTCACAAGGAGCAAATAGTGTTGAGATTGAAAAAAGTGGACTCACCAGTTCGGCACAAATAATCATGAACGATGTAGCAAATGTTCAAGCTAGATGCCAAAGAGGTGAACCATTTATCGAGAAATATCTAACCAACCTTTTTGATTTTGAGAATGGATTAAAAATCTTGGCAATTTACCTGGCAATAATTTTTGATAATCCAGATGAAGCAAAAGCTATGCTTTCCCAATCTGGTGGCCATCCCTTTCACGCTCAAAGATGGGATGAAGAAGGTAAACCTCCGTATAGAAGTACTCGAGAAGTGGGATCAAGAGAAGAGTTCTTACATAAACAGGAAGAAGATTTAAGAAAGAGAGACTTATTTATTTTAAGAATGAAAGAGATTTTAAGAACAACTGGAATTGAGCCACCACTAAGCATTGAGGTAAGAATTCTTGGTGAAGCTCTTAAAAAGAGTAATTGAAACAGTTTTTTTGAAGGATAATCACCTGGGATTTGCTTTTTTCCTATGAATTGCTAGAATTTTAGCTCAATTTTAATTATGAAATATGGGATTTGCACTTAGGAAAAATCGGGATCAGGGTAAAAAAGAAACAGACCAACATTTAGAATTTATAGATGGTGTCGATTCAGCTGAGGCTGTTGCTGCTCAAAAAATACTGGACGACCTTTATTTTGAAGTAGAAAAAAGAACATCAAGTTTTGTGCTCGGTGGAACGGCAAAATACATGATGCGTCGAGTTATTGAGAGGTTTAAGAAAGATCAAATTACACCAAGAGGAAGGCTTTATATTGCTGCTGAACTTTTCAAAAAATTTGGAGGTGGTATTGAATATCAATTTCCAGAACCAGATAATGGAGAACTTGAAAAAGCTCAGCTGATTATTGATGATATCTTGAGAATGGTAAAAACTCCGATTGTTAATAAAATTATTGGTGGAAGTATTGATCAAAGAGTTGCGAACTTGGAAGAGGAAATTGCTTCACTTAGTGGAGAAACTGTTGCAGCTATGGTTGATGGTTTTTTCTCAAGAATTGAACTTCTAACTAGGAAGTAATTTTTGCAGTGAATAATGCCGGCCCAGAACCTGAAAGATATGTATTTTCCGGGATTTGGTATAACTGTGAAAAATCATTGTGAAGGTTTTTTAATATTTCTTTAGAATTTTGCTCCTCAATTGCTTTTAAAAGTTTCGTTGTTTTAGATTTATTTTTTCCGCACTCTTTAATATTTATTGAAGAATAAGCTTGCTCGGTTTTATTTACTCCTTCGAACTTTTTTTGCCAATTTGATTCGGGAAGAATTTCAAATTCTATTCCAGAAATATCTTTAAGAGGTGTGATCTTTTCACCAAAGTTTGTTCCTAATGCAGTTCCTCCAATAATAAAAAAAGGGACATCCATTCCCAATTCAGCACCTAAGGCCATTAATTCTTCGTTTGAGAGGCTTAAACCCCAAAGTTGACTCAGTACCTTAAGAACTGCTGCAGCGTCCGAGGAAGCGCCTCCTAGACCCGCAGTGAGAGGGATGTTTTTCTCTAAATCTATGTGGACATTTTTCTTAATATTGAACTTTTTTTTAACTAATTTTAACGCCTTGAAAGCTAAGTTTTTTTCCTTTTTGAGTAGGTGTTTTTGGTGTTTCTGGACTATTGACAAGTTATCTTTATGTTTTGATTCATGGATTTTAAGTTTGTCTGGGCTTTTTTTTAGCTCGAAAAAAATTGTTTGTATTTCGTGGTATCCAGTAGTCTCTTTTTTTAGTATGTCTATACAAAGATTTAGCTTTGGGTAGGCGAGTATTTCTATCATTTTTGAATAATGGTTGTGCTTTTTGTTTGGGTCTTGACTTGTGGTTGAATATTGTCTGTCTTGGTGGTGGTTAGTCAAGATTTTCTGGAGTTTTTTAGTTGAACAACTTTTGTGTGAAGAAAGTAATTGGATGTTTTTTAAGAATATTTT